>JBHAET010000181.1:0-3210 GCA_041855705.1 Neisseriaceae bacterium | reverse complement strand
GGTCGGCCAGCTGGGTCATGCTCATGCCGGCATAACCGCAGGGATTGATTTGCAAAAAAGGCGACAAATCCATGTCCACATTCAAGGCCAAACCGTGATACACCGCACCGTTTTTGATGCGCAGCCCCAGTGAGGCGATTTTCTGGCCGTCCACATAGACACCAGGGCGCTTGGGATCGGCAGCCGCGGTCACGCCGTATTCGGCCAGGGTGGCAATGATGCTGTTTTCCAGCCGCGTCACCAGTTCGCGCACACTGATGCGGCGGCGCTTGAAATCGATCAGGGTATAGACCACCAGCTGGCCGGGGCCGTGATAGGTAATCTGACCGCCGCGGTCAATCTGCACCACCGGAATCGTCCCCGCATCCAGCAAATGCTCGGCCTTGCCGGCCATGCCTTGGGTGAATACCGGCGGATGCTCCACCAGCCACAATTCGTCTTCAGTATCGGCGCTGCGGCGCCCGGTAAACGCCTGCATCGCCTCAAACACCGGCACATAATCGGCCAGCCCCCATTGCCGGATGTTCATGACCCTGCCTTTGCGCCCAGGCTCTCTGAACACATCACAACACCACTTTCACCATTGGGTGCGCGGTGAGGGCGCGGTACAGATTGTCCAGCTGCTCCTGGCTGTCGGCGCGAATGGTCACCGTACAGCTCAGGTAATTGCCGCTGCTGCTGGGTCGGGTTTGCATATGCGCCTCGGTGGTTTGCGGCGCATGTTCGCGCACCACATCCAGTACGGTGGCGGCAAATTCGGGATGTTGCACGCCCATGATTTTCAGGGGAAACGGGCAGGGAAATTCCAGCAGGCTGGTTTTGTCGGCAGAATCACTCATGTTATCGGTCCAATGGATGGCGGGCAGGCGGCCATGGTTTAAATGCGGTAGCTGATGGTGGTCATTACCTTGGATGAGAGGGCCATCATTTTTTTGACCGGCAGGGGCAAGGGGGCGGCGCCGAACTGGTGCGCCATGTGCGCATGTTCCAGCTCATCGCTTTTCATTTGCGCCACAATGGCCCGGCTTTTGGCATCCTGCGCCGGCAATGCCTGCAAATGGCTTTCCAGATGGGCACTCACCTGTTGCTCGGTTTCTTCCAGAAACCCCAGATTCCATTTGTCGCCCAACAGGCCGGCACCCACGCCGATGGCCAGTGACGACAGATACCACACCGGATTGAGCACACTGGTACGGCCACCCAGCTGCGTTACCCGCTGGGCGGTCCAGGCCAGGTGTTCCACCTCTTCCTGGGCCGCATGCGCCAAGGCCGCCCGGTTGCTGGCATCGCGCGCGGTCAGTGCCTGCCCCTGATACAGCGCCTGGGCACAGACTTCACCAACGTGATTGACCCGCATCAGACCCAGCGCATGCCGTTTTTCGGCCTCGCTCATCTCGGCCTCGGCAATGTCCGCGTCCGGGTGCGGGCGTTGCGAATGCGCTTGGGCAAACAAGGTGCGCAAAGCGGTATCGAACTGGTTGATCAGGGTATCGGCCAACATCGAAGCCTCCGTCGCTCGGTTGCAAAAGCATCATTATAGGCCAATGCGCCGGGTTTTCCATACCGTTATCCAATCCGGCCGCATGCCCCGGCCAGCGAACCGCCGCACACAAATCCTTGACACAACAAAAAAAGCAAACTAAAATTCGCAGCTTGTTTTTGAAGCCATCGTCCTCAGCCCATTCTAGGCTTGCCATGGCGGCTTTGCCGCCCGCATGTTCATTCCGATGTTCCGGTTTGCACCGGATGCCGCTGCCGGTTGTCGCCGATGTTTAACCAAGCCGTACCGGCTTGCGACATACCCGGCCTTATCTTCTACATATTGCCGCCTTTCCCGCTTCAAGGCTGCCTGAAAATCCGTTCAGGCAGCACAGGTCTGTCGTTTCCGTTCAGGATTACCATGTCTTTGCACTTTACCGATTTACAGTTGGACAAAACCCTTACCGATGCCCTGCGCAGCGCCGGCTACGACAGCCCGACCCCCATCCAGTTGCAGGCCATTCCCGCCGCCCTTGCCGGCCGTGATCTGATGGCTTCGGCCCAAACCGGCTCCGGCAAAACCGCCGCCTTTTTGCTGCCCACCCTGCAACGGCTGCTCAAACGCAGCGACAAACCGGGCAAAGGCCCGCGCGCCCTGGTGCTCACCCCCACCCGCGAACTGGCGGCCCAGGTGGAGAAAAACGCCCTCACCTACGCCCAGAACATGAAATGGTTTCGTACCGTCAGCATTGTCGGCGGCTCGTCATTCGGTTATCAAATCCGCGCCCTCTCCAAACCGATCGACCTGATCGTGGCCACCCCCGGCCGCCTGATGGACCTGATGGACAGCGGCAAAGTGGATTTTGACCGGCTGGAAGTGCTGATTCTGGACGAAGCCGACCGCATGCTGGACATGGGGTTTATTGACGACATCGAAACCATAGTCGCCGCCACCCCGGCCGAACGCCAAACCCTGCTGTTCTCCGCCACCTGGGACGGTGCCGTCGGCAAACTGGCGCGCCGCCTCACCCGCGAACCGCAAGTGATTGAAATCGAACGGGTGGAAACCCAGGGCAAAATTGACGAACAGCTGCTGTATTGCGATGATTTCCGTCACAAAAACCGCCTGCTGGATCACATTTTGCGCGATGCCAACATTGACCAGTGCGTGATTTTCACCAGCACCAAGGCCATGAGCGAACAGCTGGCCGACGAACTGTACGAAAAAGGTTTTGCCGCCAACTGCCTGCACGGCGACATGCCGCAGGGCTGGCGCAACCGCACGCTGATGGACTTGCGCAAGGGCCGCTGCAAAATCCTGGTCGCCACCGACGTGGCCGCGCGCGGCATTGACGTGCCCACCATCACCCACGTCATCAACTACGACCTGCCCAAACAGGCCGAAGACTATGTGCACCGCATCGGCCGTACCGGTCGTGCCGGCCGTCACGGCTTGGCGATCACCTTTGCCGAAGTCAACGAATATGTGAAGGTGCACAAAATCGAACGCTACCTGAACCGCAAATTGCCGGAAATGGCGATTGAAGGCATGGAACCGACCCGCAAACGCAGCAAACCGGCGGCCGGCAAAGGCCGCGGCAAGGGCGGTTTCGGCGCGGCCCGCAGCCATGCCGGCGGCAAAGGCCAGGGTGGCCGTTTTGCCGGCAAGGGCGCGCCACGCAGCGACGGCGGCTTCAAACGCGGCAGCGGCAACGGCAAAAGCCATGCCCG
>JBHAET010000180.1:0-15880 GCA_041855705.1 Neisseriaceae bacterium | reverse complement strand
TGAACGGGGCCTGATTCTCGCTCATGTTGCGCAACGGCACATACACGCCGTCATCCACTTTTTCGCGGTTTTGGTCGTGCACCACCGCATGCCGGTGCGAGAAGGTGCCGCGGCCGGAGTCTTCACCGGAAATGCGCACCCCGTGGCCGTTGGTCACCAGGCTGGCGTAAGCCAGGGTTTCGGCCATGCCCCAGTCCACCGGCTGTTCGCCTTCGGCCATCGCCCGGCGCGCTTCCAGCAGTTTTTTCACCGTGTTGTGCAGGGTGAAGTTTTCCGGCACCTGGGTGAACACATCGGCCAGCCGTTTGATGTCGGCCGCAGGCAGGGCGGTGTCGGTGGGATGGTTCCAGTGGGTGCCCATGAACGAAGACCAGTCAACCGCGTGTTTGCGCTTGTAATCGGTCAGTGTGGTCTGCTCCACATGTTCGCCCTTGTCCAGCGCATCGCGGTAGGCCTGGATGTAGCCGTCGGCATCGGCCTGGCTGACCACGCCTTCGGCCACCAGCCGCTCAACATACAGGGCACGGGTACCGGGGTGTTTGGCAATTTTCTTGTACATCATCGGCTGGGTCAGCATCGGGTCGTCGCCCTCGTTGTGACCGAGCTTGCGGTAGCACACCAGGTCCACCACCACGTCCTTGCCAAACTGCTTGCGGTAATCCATGGCCACCTGCATCACATAGCACACCGCTTCCGGATCGTCGCCGTTGACGTGGAAAATCGGGGCATCCACCATTTTGGCAATGTCGGTGCAATACACGGTGGAGCGGGTGTCGCGGGTGTCGGAGGTGGTGAAACCGATCTGATTGTTGATCACCAGGTGGATGGTGCCGCCGGTGGTGTAACCGCGTGCCTGCGACATATTGAAGGTGCCCTGGTTGACACCGAGGCCGATGAAGGCCGAGTCGCCGTGAATCAGCACCGGCAGCACCGCATCGCGGCCACCGTCGCCACGCCGGCGCTGGCGGGCACGCACCGAGCCTTCCACCACCGGATTGACGATTTCCAGATGCGAGGGGTTGAACGCCAGCGACACATGCACCGGACCGGCCGCAGTGGCCACGTCGGAGCTGAAACCCATGTGGTATTTGACGTCGCCGCTGGGTAGTTTGACCGTGTATTTGCCCTCAAACTCGCCAAACAGGTCGCGCGGCGATTTGCCCAGGATATTGACCAGCACATTGAGCCGGCCGCGGTGGGCCATGCCGATCACCACTTCTTCCACCCCTTGGGCGCTGGCGTTCTGGATCAGATAGTCCATCGCCACAATCGCACTCTCGCCGCCTTCCAGCGAGAAGCGTTTTTGGCCCACATATTTGGTGTGCAGGTAGCGTTCCATGGTTTCGGCGGCGGTCAGCTGCTTGAGCACGCGGCGCTTGGCTTCATCGCTCAAATGCGGGGTGGACAGGTCGCGCTCCACCCGGTTTTGCACCCAGCTTTTCTCTTCCGGCCGGGTGATGTGCATGTACTCCACCCCGATCGAGCCGCAGTAGGTCTGATCCAGCTTGCTGATGATTTCCGACAAGGGCAGCTTCTGGCTGCTGGAAAAATTGTTGCCCACATAAAACTGCACCGCCATGTCGGCATCGGTCAGGCCGTGGTGAGCCGGATCCAGCTGGGCCAGATAATCCTTGGTCTTGCGTTGCAGCGGGTCGAGGTTGGCATTGCGCGCGCCAAGAATCCGGTAGGCCGACATCAGGCGCAGCACCGACACCTGTTTTTGCATCAGGTTGAAATCGACTTCGCCCTTGGCCGCCGCCCCGCCCTGGCCTTTTTGCTTGGCTAGGTTGATAAACGATTCCTGAATCGGCCGGTGCGCCACATCCTTGGGCACCATGCCCGGCAGGGCCGCCACTTTGTCGAAGTAGTCCTTCCAGTAGGCATCTACCGAATCGGGGTCTTTCAGGTAGCTTTCGTACAGCTCTTCGATGTACGGCGCATTGGCACCGTACAGATAAGAAAGACTGGTTTGTTCTTTCATCATGGCAACAGCCCTAACCTTTCATCTGGTCATATGCGGCAGTACCGGCCCGGGACCGGAACTTCCCTGTTTCTGTTTTCAGGCAGCCCCAAACAGGCATTAAGCCCGTCCTGCGGGGACGACTGCCGGAATCCATTCCGAACCGCCCACACGGTAGGCGGTTGAGACTGGAAACCGTGTTTCAGGCAGCCTCTAGGCTGCCTGAAGAGCGGATGTCAGCGTTTTTCCAGCGGCACGTAATCGCGGCGCTGCTCGCCGGTATACAACTGGCGCGGACGGCCGATTTTCTGGTGCGGATCGGCAATCATTTCGTGCCAGTGCGAAATCCAGCCCACGGTGCGGGCCAGGGCAAAGATCACGGTGAACATCGACACCGGAATGCCCAGCGCCGAGAGCACGATGCCGGAATAGAAATCGACGTTCGGATACAGCTTGCGCTCAACAAAATACGGGTCGTTGAGGGCGATTTTTTCCAACTCCATCGCCAGTTTGAATTTGGGGCTGTCCTGCAGGCCCAATTCGCCCAGCACTTCGTCGCAAGTCTGCTTCATGATGGCGGCACGCGGGTCCATGTTTTTGTAAACCCGGTGGCCAAAGCCCATCAGGCGGTAGCGTTTTTCCTTCACCCCTTCCATGAATTCGGCCACCCGCGACACATCGCCGATTTCATCCAGCATTTTGAGTACCGCCTCGTTGGCGCCGCCATGCGCCGGGCCCCACAGGCAGGCAATGCCGGCGGCAATGCAGGCGAACGGGTTGGCACCGGAAGAGCCGGCCAGGCGCACGGTGGAAGTGGATGCGTTTTGCTCGTGATCGGCGTGCAGAATGAAAATGCGGTCCAGCGCCCGTACCAGTACCGGATTGGGTACATATTCCTCGCACGGGGTGGCGAACATCATTTGCATGAAATTGGCGGTGTAGGACAGGTTGTTTTTCGGGTAGTTGAACGGCAAGCCTTTGGAATAGCGGTAACACATGGCCGCGATGGTCGGGATTTTGGCGATCATGCGGTGTTCGGCAATGCGGCGGTGGTCGGCATCGTTGATGTCGAGACTGTCCTGGTAGAAGGCGGCCAGTGCGCCCACCACCCCCACCATCATCGCCATCGGGTGCGCATCGCGGCGGAAGCCGCGGAAAAACCAGGTCAGTTGTTCGTGCACCATGGTGTGGCGCATGATGGTGCCGGTAAATTCCTTTTTCTGCGCCGCATTGGGCAATTCGCCGTGCAGCAGCAGATAACAGGTTTCCAAATAATCGCTCTGTTCGGCCAACTGTTCGATCGGGTAGCCACGGTAGTAGAGCTGGCCTTTATCGCCGTCGATAAAGGTGATTTTCGACTCGCAGGAAGCGGTGGAGGTAAAACCGGGATCGAACGTGAATTTGTCGGTTGCCGCATACAGTTTGCGGATGTCGATGACATCCGGCCCCAAGGTGCCTTGCAAGATTGGCAACTCCAAACCGTCTTTGCCGTCTACCTTCAGTGTCGCGTTTTGAGACATCTCTACTCCTTTTTCTTTTGCAAAAGCCACACAGGCTGCCTGAAACCTTGCGGCCTCAGACACGCGCGTGCCTGATTTTTTCCAGCAGGGGAATGAAAGCAGGATTGCTGCTTTGTTCTTTGCCATTGACCAGGGCCAGAAATTCCTGGTCCGGCAAATCCAATATCTGCACCAACACCGCCAGCTCGGCATCGCTGAGCCGGTCGAACTCTTGCGCCATGAAGCGCTCCAGCACGATGTCGAGCTCCAGCAAACCGCGGCGGGTCAGCCAGCGGATGCGGCGGCGGGCGGTGTCGTCAAACTGCATGTTTATACCGCCCGCTTGAGCATGATTTCCTTGATCTTGCCGATGGCCCGGGTCGGATTCAGGTGTTTCGGGCACACATCAACACAGTTCATGATGGTGTGGCAGCGGAACAGGCGGTAAGGGTCGTTCAGGTTGTCCAGCCGCTCGTTGGTGATGGTGTCGCGGCTGTCGGCAATGAAACGGTAGGCATTGAGCAGGCCGGAGGGACCGACGAACTTGTCCGGATTCCACCAGAACGACGGACAGGCGGTCGAACAGCAGGCGCACAGAATGCACTCATAGAGGCCGTCAAGCTCCTTGCGCTCGGCCTGGCTTTGCAGACGCTCGCGCTCCGGGGCCGGCGTGTCGTTGACGACATACGGCTTGATCGAGTGGTACTGGTTGAAAAACTGGGTCATGTCCACGATCAGGTCGCGGATTACCGGCAATCCGGGTAGCGGCCGCAGCACGATGGGTTGTTTGAGGCTGCGAATGTCGGTCAGGCAGGCCAGACCGTTTTTGCCGTTGATGTTGATGCCGTCCGAGCCGCAAATGCCTTCGCGGCAGGAGCGGCGAAACGCCAGGCTGTCGTCCTGGGCTTTCAGTTTCACCATCGCGTCCAGCAGTTTGACATCGGTGGGTTCGATTTCCAGTTCGTATTCTTTCATGTACGGCTTGGCATCCACATCCGGATTGTAGCGGTACACCTGAAAACGGATTTTTTCCATGTGTTGTGTTCCTTTGTGTCTTTCAGGCAGCCTGGGCCAGGCTGCCTGAAGGGCGGTGCCGGTTTAGTAAACGCGCTTGGCCGGTTCGATGTAATCGACGGTCAGCGGCTTGGTGTGCACCGGTTTGTAGCTCAGCTGCTGGGTGGCGGAGAAATACAGGGTGTGTTTCATCCAGTTGACATCGTCGCGTTCCGGATGGTCGTCGGAGGCGTGCGCCCCGCGCGATTCCTTGCGCGCTTCGGCCGAGATCAGGGTCGCCATCGCCACCTCGATCAGGTTGTCCAGCTCCAGCGCCTCAATGCGCGCGGTGTTCCACACCCGGCTCTTGTCCTTGATTTCGGTTTTGGCCACTTTTTGCGCCACCGCACGGATTTTCTCCACCCCTTCTTTGAGCAGGGCATCGGTACGGAACACACCGGCATGCGCCTGTACCGTGCGTTGCAGCTCGCGGCGCACCGCATCCACGCTCTCGCCGCCGCTCTGGTTTTCCAGACGGTTCAAACGGGCCAGGGTGAAATCGGCGGCATTGGCCGGCAGCGGTTTCAAGTCGCCGTAGTTTTTGATGAATTCCACCATGCTGTCGCCGGCCGATTTGCCGAACACCACCAAGTCCAAGAGCGAGTTGGTACCCAGGCGGTTGGCGCCGTGCACCGAGGCGCAGGCGCATTCGCCGGCGGCGTAAAAGCCTTTGACCACCACTTCCGGATTGTCGCCCTGCGGCGCCACCACTTCGCCGTGGTAGTTGGTGGGAATGCCGCCCATCATGTAATGGCAGGTCGGCACCACCGGAATCGGGTCCTTGATCGGGTCAATGCCGGCAAACTGGATCGAAATCTCGCGGATGCCCGGCAGTTTTTCCATGATTTTTTCGGCACCGATATGGTCGATTTTCAGCAGCACATGGTCTTTGTTCTTGCCGACACCACGGCCTTCGTGAATTTCCATCGCCATGGCGCGCGACACCACGTCGCGCGAAGCCAAATCCTTGACCGTGGGCGCATAGCGCTCCATAAAGCGTTCGCCGTCGGCATTGAGCAAAATGCCGCCCTCGCCGCGCACCCCTTCGGTAATCAGCACCCCGGCACCGGCCACACCGGTGGGGTGGAACTGCCAGAATTCCATGTCTTCCAGCGGAATGCCGGCACGCGCCGCCATGCCCAAACCGTCGCCGGTATTCATGAAGGCATTGGTGGACGAGGCATAAATGCGGCCGGCGCCACCAGTGGCAAACAGTACCGCCTTGGCGTGCAGGATGTAAACATCGCCGGTTTCCATTTCCAGGGCAGTCACCCCGATCACGTCGCCCTCATCGTTGCGGATCAAATCCAGCGCCATCCATTCGACGAAAAACTGGGTATTGGCGCGCACATTTTGCTGGTACAGGGTATGCAACATGGCATGGCCGGTACGGTCGGCCACCGCGCAGGCACGCTCCACCGCACGCTTGCCGTGCTCGGCAGTGTGGCCGCCAAACGGCCGCTGGTAGATTTTGCCGCTTTCCACCCGGTCAAACGGCATACCCATGTGCTCGAGCTCGATCACGGCTTCCGGCGCACGGCGGGTCATGAACTCAATCGCATCCTGATCACCCAGCCAGTCGGAACCTTTCACCGTGTCGTACATGTGCCAGTCCCAACGGTCTTCCTGCACATTGCCCAGCGAAGCAGAAATTCCGCCCTGTGCCGCCACGGTGTGCGAACGGGTAGGAAACACTTTGGACAACACCACGGTATTCAAACCGGCTTTGGACAACTGCAAGGCAGCACGCAGGCCTGCACCACCGCCGCCCACAATGACGGCATCAAAACGACGAACAGGCAAACTCATGCCAACCCCCAAATCACTTTAACCGAATACACCAGACAACCCACCAGCCACACGATGGTGGCCACATGCAGGGTTAAGCGCAAGCCAAACGGCTTGATGTAATCCATCCACAAATCGCGGATGCCCACCCAAGCATGCAGCGCCAAGGCAATGAATGTCACCTGGGTCAGCAATCGCACCCACGTCTGGCCAAAAAAGACCTGCCACGCCGCGTAATCGCTGGGCAGGGACACAATCATCAACAGCATGAACACGGTGTAAATCAGCATCAGTACGGCTGTTACACGCTGCATTACCCAATCGCGCAAACCGTAGTGCGCACCGGTCAGTTTACGTTCACTCATAACAGGCACACCCCCGCAATCACCACGGTCAGCACAATCGCCGCCACAAACACCGCCTTGGCACTGGCACGGGCGGTTTGCAATTCCAGACCTTTATGCATGTCCAGCAACAGGAAACGGATGCCGGCCAGGCTGTGGTGAATGTACGCCCACAACAGGCCGATCAGAACCAGAATCACCAACGGGTGCTTCACCACCGCCTGATAGGTGGCAAATGCAGACTGATTCGACAAGGTGCCGGCAAACAGCCACAACAACAGTGGCAGGCACAAAAACAGACCAACCCCGCTGATGCGGTGCAGAATGGAAACGATCCCCGGAATCGGCAGCCGTATGCTGGTCAGTTCCAGGAATTTGGGCCTTTGCGGATGCATCACAATTCCTTATAACAGTTTAAACTCAAACCAAAACTCAAAACCAAGCGGCTGTGTCGAGCACAGCCGCACCACACGCTAATTTACAACTTTTAACCGCTCTTGAACAGATTTTTTTGCACTGCGGTACTGGCAGCGGCGCATCGGCGGGATTTCAGGCAGCCCGGGGTCTGTTGATCATGAACGCAGCGGTGGTGTTTTTGGTCAAAACGCCCCGTCTGCGGCGTTCAAAATGCGCGCTAGGTGTTCAACCTGGCTGTGCTTTTTGCCTGGCATGCGTGGCTTTTGCCTCAAAAGACCGCTTCGCCGGTCAATTGTCAGCAGACCCTGGATTTAGGCATTCTTTTTCACCGCCCCCTGCAATTGCAATTGCCACTGGCCGGGCAGCAGATAACGGCGCCGCCATTCCAGCGGCACCCCGGCCGCATCGCCGCTCAAACGGCACCAATGCCACACCGGCACACTGCCCACCTTTAACTGCCGCGCCGCCTCCGGCGGCAATGAGGGCAATTGCGCGAGCCACTGCTCCTGTGTGTGCAGCGCCATCCCGTAATGCAATTGCAAAAACGGATACACGCTGATGCGGCGCTGGACAAAGCGCACATTCAAATCCGGCAGCCTGGCCACCGGCAACAAAGCCTCATCCAAAGCCACCGCCTGATGGCCGCAACGCCACAACACACCCAGACACCACACCGGCTGGTGCAGCCGCAATTGCAGCTTGACCGCGGTCTCATCGTCGGCCGGCGCCGTGGTCACACTCAGCACCTCGGCCCGCGGCCACAGCAAAGCCGGTTGCGCCTGCAACACGGCGGCCGCCTCGGCCAGCGGGTAATCGCCCCACTCCGGGTTTTTGTCGGTCACAAACGTGCCCACCCCCTGCTGGCGGCCGAGTACGCCCTGTTCCACCAGGGCGGTTAGCCCCTTGCGCACCGTGCCCTGACTCACCTGCCACTGCCGCGCCAAATCCCATTCGCTGGGCAAAAACTGCCCCGGCTTCAGGCTGCCTTCGGCCAGTTGCAGCAAAATGTTTTCCACCACCTGGCGGTAAAGGGGCAAAGCAGCTTTGATCGGCGCGCGCATGACGGCATATTGTACGTTTTTTTCACCCCCTGTAAACGAAATCTTATATAAGACATAACAATCCGCCCGACACCCAACCGGGCACCGCCACGGGAAAATACGCATCCGCTGCGCCCATGCGGCACATTTTTTGGTATGATGGCCCGGTTTGGCAGTGCAACATGGCCCGGCCAGTCCGCCTGCCACCCGCCCGTTACTGACAAGGAGAGTTTTGCCATGAAATCACCCGTTCGTGTTGCCGTTACCGGCGCTGCCGGCCAAATCGGCTACGCCCTGCTGTTTCGCATTGCCAGCGGCGAAATGCTGGGCAAAGACCAGCCCGTTATCTTGCAGCTTTTGGATTTGCCGCAGGCACAAAACGCCGTTAAGGGCGTGATGATGGAATTGCAGGACTGCGCCTTCCCGCTGCTGGCCGGCATGGTGGCCACCGACGACCCGGAAGTGGCGTTCAAAGATGCCGACGTGGCCATTCTGGTGGGTGCCCGTCCGCGCGGCCCCGGCATGGAACGGGCCGATTTGCTGCAGGCCAATGCCGCCATTTTCACCGTACAGGGTGCGGCACTGAACAAAGTGGCCAGCCGCAACGTGAAAGTGCTGGTGGTGGGCAATCCGGCCAACACCAATGCCTACATCGCCATGAAATCCGCTCCCGACCTGCCGGCCAAAAACTTCACCGCCATGCTGCGCCTGGACCACAACCGCGCCGCCAGCCAGATTGCCGAAAAAACCGGCAAGGAAGTCCGCGACATCGAAAAACTCACCGTATGGGGCAACCACTCCCCCACCATGTATGCCGACTACCGCTTTGCCACCATTAACGGCGAGAGCGTGAAAGACATGATTAACGATCAGGAATGGAATGCCAACGTATTCCTGCCCACCGTCGGCAAACGCGGCGCCGCCATTATTGAAGCCCGCGGCCTGTCGTCTGCCGCTTCGGCCGCCAACGCCGCCATCGACCACATCCGCGACTGGTGGCTGGGCACCGATGACCGCTGGGTGACCATGGGCGTACCGTCCGACGGTTCCTACGGCATCCCGGAAGGCACCATGTTCGGCTTCCCGGTGACCTGTGCCAACGGCGAATACCAGATTGTCCAAGGCCTGGAAATCGATGCCTTCAGCCAAGAGCGCATCAACATCACCCTGAAAGAACTGGAAGACGAAAAAGCCGGCGTGGCCCACTTGCTGTAAACCCGCCCGCACCCAAGCACAAGGCTGCCTGAAACGGTTTCAGGCAGCCTTGTGCTTTGCCGGACGGCAGCACTTGTGTGCGGCAACATCCCATCATGATGAAACACCACCGTGTCCTGCAAAACAATCATACGGCGGGGTCAAACGGTTGTTGATGACTTTATACTTTCAGCGCCGCAGCACGGCGCGTTTGAGGATGACCCACCAGTCGCGGGCACCCAATTTGGGGCGGGCGCGAAACACATCGTAGCCGGCCGCATCCAGCCGGTGCAAAATGCGCTGGCCGCCCAACACAATCAGGCGCAGCTCAAAGCCGTTGCGTCCGCCCAGGGTGTGCACCAGTGGCGAGCCGGCCTGCAGCATCTGGTGTGCACGCTGGCATTGTTTGGCCATCAGGCGCCTGAAATCCGGGGTGACTTCGCCGGCCGCCAGTTGTGCTTCGGTGACGCCATATTTGGCCATGTCTTCCTGCGGCAGGTACACCCGCCCTTTTTGCCAGTCAATCGCCACGTCCTGCCAGAAATTGATCAGTTGCAAGGCGGTACAGATGCCGTCGCTTTGGGCCAGGCTTTTGGCATCGGTGTGGCCGAAGAGATGCAGCATCAGCCGCCCCACCGGATTGGCGCTGCGGCGGCAATAGTCCACCAGTTCGCCAAAATGGGCATAGCGGGTGGTGTCGATGTCTTGGTCAAAGGCCGACAGCAAGTCGTAAAACGGTTGCAAGGGCAGCGAAAACGACACGATCGCATCCTGCTGCAAACGCTGCATTAGCGGGGCAGCCGGCACTTCGCCGCGCCCGATGGCATCCAGATCCGCAGCCAGTTGCGCCAGTTGCCGCCGGCGCTCGGCCGCCGCTGCTGCGCCTTCGTCGGCAATGTCGTCCGCGGTACGGGCAAAGGCATAAATGGCGTGTACCGGCCGGCGCAAGCGGCGCGGCAGCACCAGTGAGCCGACCGGAAAGTTTTCATAATGGCCTACAGTCATAAGGGATCTCCATCCAACCAGCATGGCATGCGCAGGCTTGCCATTTCAAGATGCGGCCATTACAGCAGCGGGCTGACCAAGCGGACGGTGTTTTCCACCAGCCCCCACCAGCGGGCACGCTGCTGCCAGGCGCGGATGCTGATGCAATCGCTCTGTTTCAGGTAGCCCAGCTGGCGCTCGGCAATCTGGCGCGTCATGTCGTGGTCGTAAATCGCCAGGCTGATTTCCAGATTGAGAAAGAAACTGCGCATGTCCATATTGACGGTGCCAAACAGGGCGTAGTCTTCGTCCACGGTCAGGGTTTTGGCATGCAACAGGCCGCCGCGGTACAGGGCGATTTTCACGCCGGCATCCAGCAGCAGGCGGTAATAGGCACGCGAGGCATAGCGCACCAGCAGCGAATCGACCTTGGCCGGCAAAATCAGGGTCACGTCCACACCACGGCGGGCGGCGGTGGTCAGGGCCAGCAGCAGCGGTTCGTCGGGCACAAAATACGGGGTGGTGATCAGCAAGCGCCGTTTGGCGGCATGGATGGCACAGATGATGGTGTCGTAAATCACCCGTTGCGACTGGTCCGGCGCCGACGGAATCACCTGCGCCAGAATCTGGCCGCCGCCGTCCTGCGGCGACAAAATGGCCGGAATCTGCTCGGCAAAGCCGCTCAGATACGATTGCACGGCACTGAGGCTGTGATCGTTTTCCACCGCCACATCGGCATAAAACACCGCCGCCATTTCCAAAACCAGCGGACCGGTGCAGCGCATCATCACATCCACCCATTCGCCGACACCGGCATCCTGCTTGAAGTATTGCGGATCCACCAGATTGAAGCTGCCGGTATAGCCGATCCGTTTGTCGATGATCAGGATTTTGCGGTGGTTGCGCAAATCGCTGCGGGTAAACAGGGTGCGCCACAAGCCCACCGGCAAGGCCGCTTCCACGGTCACGCCGGCATCGCGCAAGCGCTGCGGCCAATGGCTGTTGAAAAATGCCTGGCTGCCCACCGCATCGGCCAAAATCACGCATTCCACCCCGCGCTGCCGGGCGGCCAGCACCGCTTCGAGCAGGGTCTGGATGCGGCCTTGCGGATCAATGATGTAAAACGCCAGCACGCAGGATTGCTGCGCCTGGCGGATGTCGTCGAGCATGTGGCCCAAAATCGCATCGGTGCTGTCCAGCAGGGTCATCGCATTGCCGCTGGTGGCGTCCAGTCCGGTGGTGGCCGATGCCACCCGGCTGATGCCGCGGTAATGCGCCGGCAAATCGTCCTGCACCACCAGATGCCGTTCGGGCAGGTAGCGCTCGCTGACTTCGGCGTAAAAACGGTTCATTTCGGCACTGCGCTTGGCACGCGCCGAACCGAGCCGCGGCTCGCCGACCAACAGGTACAGCACCACGCCGAGAAACGGAAACACAAACAGCACAATCAGCCAGGCCAGGGCATTGCCGATGTTGCGCTGCTGGTAAAGCACCCGCAAGGCACACACCAGCACCGCCGCGCTGTGCAGATACAGCAGGATTTCGGTCCAGGAAACAGTCCAGTTCATAAGGGTGTCATCCGGCAAAAACACAAACCAGCACCGCCGTTCCGGTTTTCAGGCAGCCTGGCCGCTTGCCGGGGCAAGAGCGGCGGCGACCGGCATTCAGGCAGCGTGATACGGGCGTGACAGGCGGTGCACCGCATCCACCAGCACGCGGGCATGTTCGGGGTCGGTGTGCTGGTGGATGCCGTGGCCGAGGTTGAATACATGACCGCTGCCGTTGCCGTAATCGGCCAGAATGCGCGCCACTTCAGCCTCAATCGCCTGTGGACTGCCAAACAGGGCCAAGGGATCGAAATTGCCCTGCAGCGCCACCTTGCCCCCTACCCGTGCCCGTGCCTGGCCGATATTGCAGCTCCAATCCAGACCCAGTGCGTCGGCACCGCTGGTGGCCAGGTATTCCAGCCACAGGCCGCCGCCTTTGGTAAACACAATCACCGGCACCCGGCGGCCTTCGGCCTCGCGTTTGAGACCGTCGATAATCCGGCGCATGTAGGCCAGGCTGAATTCGGCAAACGCCGCATCGCTGAGCATGCCGCCCCAGGTATCGAAAATCTGCACCGCTTGCGCGCCGGCGTCGATTTGGGCGTTCAGATAGGCGGTCACCGCCTGCGCGTTGATGTCCAGGATTGTGTGCAGCAGTTCGGGACGCGCATACATCATGCTTTTGACGGTGCGAAATTCCTTGCTGCCGCCGCCTTCCACCATGTAGCAGGCCAGCGTGAACGGGCTGCCGGAAAAGCCGATTAAAGGCACGCGGCCGTTCAGGGCACGACGGATGGACGCAACGGCATCAAACACGTATTGCAGTTTGGCCATATCGGGCACCGCCAGTTTGGCGATGTCGATTTCGTGTTGCAGCGGCCGCTCGAATTTCGGGCCTTCGCCTTCGGCAAAATACAGGCCCAGCCCCATGGCGTCGGGCACGGTGAGGATGTCGGAAAACAGAATTGCGGCGTCCAGATCAAAGCGCTCCAGCGGCTGGATGGTGACTTCGGTGGCCAGTTCGGTGTTTTTGCACAAATCGAGAAAGCTGCCGGCGCGCGCGCGGGTGGCTTTGTATTCGGGCAGGTAGCGGCCGGCCTGGCGCATCATCCACACCGGCGTGTATTCGACGGGCTGTTTGAGCAGGGCGCGCAGGAAAGTGTCGTTGTGTAATGTGTTCATGCTGTGTTCCCGGCGGGCTTGCCGCCCGCAATCAGGTGGGTGGTGCGCTTGCCGGTTGGCCGCATCCGCAACCATCAAAAATGTTCAGGCAGCCTTGCCAGCCAAACCGGCAAGGCTGCCTGAAACCGTGTCATCGGGCATCAAACCGGTACCGACGGCGCGGTTTCGCTCTCGTCATCGGCACCAATCTGTGCCAGTACATGGGCGCGGTGGCGCTCGGCCTGCGCTTCCTGGCCAGCTTCGTCCAATACCTTGGCCAAAACCAGACGCGCCTGCGGGCTGTCTTCAATGCCGATGCTGGCTTCCAGATAACCCTGTGCCTTGCCCCACAACTGCTTGTCAAACGCCATTTGGCCCAAATGCAGCAGCAGTTGCGCATCCTGCGGCCGTTGCTGCAACCAGCTTTCGGCCAAATCCATGGCCTTTTGCTGTTCTTTGTCGCTCAAGTACTGGCTGCTGTGAATCAACACCGGCAACAATGCCGCATTTTGCTGCAACGGATAATGGCGCTTCACCCACTTCACCGCCTGCGGATACAGCCCCAAACCGGCATAGCGTTCGGCAATCGCCACGCTCAGCGCCCCGTCGCGCAATTGCGGATCAATGCGCTTGATGCAGGCTTTCAGACCGGCGGCATCACCCGCCTGGGCCAGCAAAATGCGGTAGGCCGATTCACGGTAACGGGCCAGCTCCACATCGCTCAAGGCGCCGGCCTTGTGCAGTTTGGCCGCTTTGTCCAGCGCCCCCAGGGCATCGTGCTGCTCCATGGCCTGGCGCAGTTGCAGCCGGACGAGGCTGGTCAGATTGGGATTGATGGCCGCCGCCGCCTGCAAGGCATCGTGCGCCGACGCTTCGTCATGCCGCGCCAACGCCGCTTCGGCCAGCAGCAAATGGCGTGACAACTGCTGTTTCTCCGGCAGCACCGCCATTTTTGCCAAATAGGTGTCGCGCTTGGCCGCATCGTTCATTTGGTCGGCACTGTGTGCCGCCAGCATCAGCGCCAGCACCTTGTTGCGCTCGCCGTGCGGATTGGCCAGCACCTTGGCCGCATCATCCGCGGCGGCCTGGAAACGGCCCTCAAAATAGGCCAGTCCGGCACGGTTCAGTGCCTCGCCCGAGCGGCGCTCCTGGCGTGCCGCGCCATAGCGGCGCAAACGGCCGGGCAGGTGCAGCACCCCGCCCAACAGGGACAGCAGCAGGTACAACAGCACCACCAGCAGCAGCAAGGCACCGATGAACAGGTGCAAATTGATGCGGATCTGGGTCTGCTCCACCACCACATACACATCGCCGCTGTAGAATTTGGCCCCAACCGCCAGTGCCGCCGCCACTGCAAACAGCACCACAATCCAGATCAAGCCCCTCATAATGTGCGTCCTCCCGCTGCCGATGCCGCAGCCGGTGCGGCCGGGGCCGATGCGGCCGGCGCGGAGGCTGACGGGGCACTGGCCGCTGCGTCAGCCGGCGCCGAAGCCTCCGGCAAGCGTGCCGGCTCGGCCTGGGCCTGCTGCTGGTATTGGCGCACCGCCGCCAGACTGGCGCTCAACACATTGCGGTCTTGCACCGGCTGCAATTCAACGCTTTTGAGTTGCGCCAGCTCTTTCAACCATGCCTGGGTCGCCGGCGATGCGGTATCGAAATACTGTTTCACCGCCGCCTCGCTGCTGTTCAAATCGCCCAGATACACTTCGCCGTTGCGCTGCATCAGGGCCAGACGGGCATCCATGACCCGCAGGCGCAGGTTTTCACGCACGAAAAACACCTGCTCCGGCGACATCAGCATCGCGTCGCGGTTGTCGAGCTGCCGCACTTCCACCATGCCGCGCAAACTGTTGACGGTGCTGTCCCACGCCCGCTGCCACCACGGTGCCTGGGCATCCGGCGGCACCACGGCCGGTGCGGCACCCGGTTGCAGGGCGCTGTCGAGCGCCAAAGGCAGGCTGTCCACCGCCGTTTCCAAACGGTTCAAACGCAAGGATGCGCTGGTAACATCGACATACGGCCGGTTGCGCAATGCCGCCAAATCACTGCTCAGCGCCTGCTTGACCGGCACCAGCGCCGGCTGCTCAAAGCGCGCCAACCGGCTTTCCAGATTTTCCAGCACCGACACCGCCAGCGGCACATTGCCGTTGATCAGCAATTGCTGCGCCGCCAGATTGAGGGTGGCCTCGGTTTCGTCCACCAACCAGTCGGCCCGGCTCTTCACCAGTTCCCGGTAGGCGCGGGCGGTGCTGTCCAGATCGGCAGCCTGTTGCTGTTGCAGGGTGTGCAGGGTTTGCAGTTGGCCGTCGATTTCGGCCATCCGTGCACTGTGCCGCTCCAGCAGCAGGGCGTTTTGCCCCTCGCCCAGACCGGCGGCCTGGATTTTCTGTTCGAAGGCCAGCTCCTGGGTCTTGAGCACATTCTGTCCCTGCACAAACAGGAAGCCGCTGCCGCCCAAGGCCAGCAGCGACAGAACCAGTGCGCCAAAGGCCAAACCTTTGCCGGAAGATTGTTTGATCACCACCGGCGCCACCGGGGCCGGTGCAGCAGATGACGGAGTTTGCGAATGGGATTCGGACATGGCTTTTCCTGTATCGCGAGCCGCCAAAGCATCGGCGGCATCGGTAGGTGGCGGCTCAGAGGCTGCCTGAACATGGTCGGCGGCCGCCGTCTCGGGCACCGAAGCGGTACCGTCGGCAGTCACCGTAATGACGCCGGCCGGTGGTGCGGCAGGCGGTGCGTCAACAGACTCGTCGGCGGCAGGAGACGGTTTCGGGTCTTGGCTCATCAGGCGGATTCCTCGCCGCTGGCGGCCAGAAACTGGGCCAGCGTGCCGGTGCGGATGCGGGTTATGCCGTGGCCGGCCAAAGCGGCGGCCACGCGCGGATGG
>JBHAET010000179.1:0-8031 GCA_041855705.1 Neisseriaceae bacterium | reverse complement strand
GCCTTGAACTGCATCCACATCTGGAGGTTTTGCAAAGGTCTCGTAATATTCATGTCTAAGCATTTCAGATATGAATATCTGCCTGTGCGCGAGGGGGAGCGTAGCGGGCTTGTGCAGTTCATAACACTGACAGGGGAATGGATGCAAGTGGGGTATTCACATAAAGATCCTTGGTTGTATTTTTTTATTTTGGAGGAATTTATGAAATTGATCGCAACAGTTATTGCCGGTGCATTGGTCTTGTCAGGCTGTGCCGGTGTTGCCACCATTATGGGTTACGATACCCGGGCAGCCAACCAGCAGGCCGCGCTGCACTATACCAAAGCTATCAAAAGTGGTGCCGAAGGCAAGGTGGAGCGCAACACACGCACTGCCCGCCGGATTCATGCCGTATTTAACCGCATGAAGCCTTATGCCGATGAGGCCAACCAAACCGGTGTACCGTTTGATTGGGAACTGAATGTTGTCCGTTCCGATACCATAAATGCATGGGCCATGCCGGGTGGCAAAATTTTGTTTTATACCGGTATTGTTGAAAAACTGAATTTGACCGATGCTGAAATCGCCGCCATTATGGGGCACGAAATGGTTCATGCATTAAAAGAACACAGCCGTCAGAAAAGGGGTGCGGCGTATTTGAGTAATCTGGCGGTCCAAACCGGTAAGAAAGTCTTGATCAGCCAGGGTGGCGATGCCGGGATGGTGGATTTGGGCGGCTCGTTGTTGGAGGCGTATGGCTTGAACAAACCGTACTCGCGCAGTCTTGAACGCGAAGCCGACACACTGGGGATGGAGCTGATGGCGCGCGCCGGCTATAATCCTGAAGCGGCACCCAATGTCTGGCGCAAGATGCAGGCGTATACCAAAAGCAATAACGGTGTTCTGGCACGCATTACGTCCACCCATCCGGTACACAATGACCGTATCGACACGTTAACCGCGCTGTTGCCCAAAATGATGCCCATTTATGAAGCATCAAATAAGGTGGGCCAGGCAACCCGCAATAACAGGGCGCGATAATCGCAATAAGTGCATATTCGACGGTTAATCCATGCAGCATCAGTCATTCAGGCTGCCTGAAACGTTTTCAGGCAGCCTGAGTCGCGTGCGGACAGGGTTTAGTGATCGCTGTGGCCGATCTGGAAGGTCAGTGTGGTGTAGGTGGCCTGTTTCTGGCACAGCTTCTGGTCGGCGTAATCGGTTTTGTGTTCGACACTGGCTTTCCAGAAACCCTGGCGCAGGGGGATGATTTCGACTACGCCTTGGGCGTCGGTGGTGTCGGAAAATGCCTGGGCTTCCACTTTATGGGTCTTGCTGTGGTCGCGGGTGTCGAAACCGTCGAAGGTGGCGGTTACGGTGACCCCGGCCAGCGGCTCGCCACGGTACAGAACGCGGACTTTAAAGCGTTCGCCCACCTGCACATTGGCCGGGTTGTCCAGCGGCACCAGTTCCAGCAGTTGGCCCACCGGTCGGGTGATGACGGCGGTGTCGGCACTGTCGTGACCCACATTGACAATGTTTTTGCCGTACATGCGGGTTTGTTCGCAATAGCTGGCATCAGGCATCTGGCTGATGTTGACCCGCTGCCAGCCGGCCGCGTTTTTCGACCAGAAGGTGGGTTGGTATTCGGCCGTCACCAAATAGCTGCCTTCGGCTACTGGCCGTGCGCTTTGGTATTGGTAGTTGTATTCGCCTTTTTGCAGCAGGTTTTCCCTGCCACGCGGGGTAATCAGTTGCATCGGTTTACTGAAGATCGACAGGCGCTCGGCGCTGATGGGGGACAATTCGGGAAATTCGCCGTAGCCCAATTCGGCTTTGAGTATTTCGCCGCCGTGGGTGTGGTCGGTGCTTACCCACACACGGTGGGCGTGGGCCTGGGCAGTCAGCAGCAGGCAGGTGGCGGCCAGGGCAAATGCGGTGCGCATACGCGTTCTCCAGTTAGGAATGGTTATCAAATGATATAATATAACATATGTAATGCGTGCTGTAAAAGCCGTCTATACTTGCCCTCATTGCGTTCATCGGGGCATTTGCCTCTTGGCAAACCGGCGCTAAGCGGTTATAACGGCAAATTCCGATTTTGGTTTCAGGCAGCTCAGGCTGCCTGAAAGCGTTAATGGCGTGTATGGACTACACTCCCCTAGCCGCTGGCGGTTTGTTTGGCCGGGTGGGGGGTACCGATGCCGCCGCCACAGATTGATTTGTCATGAACGAAACCCAAACTTTGGCGCTGGCCACCGAATTGCTGGCGCTGCCTTCGGTCACCCCCGATGACTACGGTTGCCAGGAGGTGCTGATCCGGCGTTTGCAGGCCATCGGTTTTACGGTGGAGCGGCTGCGCTTCGGCGTCACCGACAATTTTTATGCCCGCCGCGGCAACAGCGGACCGGTGCTCTGTTTTGCCGGCCATACCGATGTGGTGCCGCCGGGGCCGCTGGAGCGCTGGACTTCACCGCCGTTTGCCCCCACCGAGCGCGATGGCCGGCTGTATGCCCGGGGGGCGGCGGACATGAAAACCAGCATTGCCGCATTTGTCACTGCCTGTGAGCGGTTTGTCGCCGCACATCCGCAGCATGAGGGCAGCCTGGCATTGCTGATCACTTCCGACGAAGAGGGCGATGCCCATGACGGCACCACCCGGGTGGTGGACTGGTTGCAGGCACGCGGCGAAATGCTGGACTACTGCATTGTCGGGGAGCCGACGGCGGTGGAGACTTTGGGCGATACGATTAAAAATGGCCGCCGCGGTTCGCTGTCGGGCACCTTGCTGGTCAAGGGCAAGCAGGGGCACATTGCCTACCCGCATCTGGCCATCAATCCGATCCATTTGGCCGCCCCGGCACTGGCCGAACTGGCCGCCATCCAGTGGGATGCGGGCAATGACTATTTCCCGCCCACCGGTTTCCAGATTTCCAATATTCATGCCGGCACCGGTGCCACCAATGTGATTCCGGGGCTGCTGGAAGTGAAGTTCAATTTCCGCTTTTCCACCGAATCCACCGACTGCGGCCTGAAGCAGCGGGTGCATGATGTGCTGGACCGTCATGGTTTGGTCTACGACTTGGTGTGGCAGTTGTCCGGCCAGCCGTTTCTCACCGAGGCCGGACATCTGACGGCGGTGGCGCAGGCGGCGGTGGCCGAAGTGTGTGGCGTTCAGGCCGCCCTGTCCACCAGCGGCGGTACGTCGGACGGCCGTTTTATCAAGGCGGTGGCGCGTGAGTTGATCGAGCTGGGGCCGGTCAATGCCAGCATTCACCAAATCGACGAACACATCGAACTGGCGGCGGTGCCGCAATTGTCGGCGCTGTATGAAAACATCATCCGCCGTTTGCTGTTGGCTGCCTGAACGGAGTCTTGTGCATGAAACCGATTGCCCAAACCCACTTTCTCAAGCTGCTGGATTATTCGGCAGACGACATCATCACCCTGCTGGATCTGGCTGCCGAACTGAAGGCGGCCAAACGTGCCGGTTGCGAAGTGCAGCACTTGCGCGGCAAGAACATTGCCCTGATTTTTGAAAAAACCTCCACCCGCACCCGTTGCGCGTTTGAAGTGGCGGCCTACGACCAGGGTGCGCACGTCACTTATCTGGGGCCCAGCGGCAGCCAGATCGGCCACAAGGAAAGCATGAAAGACACCGCCCGCGTGCTGGGCCGCATGTATGACGGCATCGAATACCGTGGTTTTGGCCAGTCGGTGGCGGAAGAGCTGGCCCGTTATGCCGGGGTGCCGGTGTTTAACGGTTTGACCGACGAATTTCATCCCACCCAAATGCTGGCCGATGTGCTGACCATGCGCGAACACTGCGCCAAGCCTCTGTCGGAAATCGCCTATGCCTATGTGGGCGATGCCCGCTACAACATGGGCAATTCGCTGCTGGTGCTCGGTGTCAAGCTGGGCATGGACGTGCGTTTTGGTGCGCCGCAGCACCTGTGGCCGGAAGAAGCACTGGTGGCGCAATGCCGCCAGATTGCCGCCTGCACCGGTGCCCGCATCACCCTCACCGAAGATGCCGCCGAGGCGGTGCGCGGCGTGGATTACATCCACACCGATGTGTGGGTAAGCATGGGGGAACCGAAAGAGGTGTGGGCCGAGCGCATCGCCATTTTGCGGCCTTACCGGGTGGATGAGGCGCTGATGGCGGCCAGCGGCAATCCGGCGGTGAAATTCATGCACTGCCTGCCGGCGATCCACAACCGCGAAACCCGGATTGGCGAATGGCTGTATCAGGAATTCGGCCTCGACGGTGTGGAGGTGAGCGAAGCGGTTTTTGAAGGGCCGGCCAGCATTGTGTTTGATCAGGCCGAAAACCGGATGCACACCATCAAGGCGGTGCTGGTGGCCTTGCTGGCCAAACACACTTCTGAGCAATCTGCTTCATAACCACAGCGGCATTGGCCCGTTTGGCCGCACCATGGCACGGCCGGTGCGTTGGCAGCTGGCCGCCTGTTGCGCTGGTTGCCCGAATGCCCGGCTCGGTGGCAAAAGTCACATGAGACCTTTGCAAAATCTCCAGATGTGGATGCAGTTCAAGGCGCAGCAGCGCAGCGAGTGCAGACATAACATAGAGTTAGGCAAGCGAGTGAGCAGCGCACAACGCTTCAAATGCGCCGCAGATGGGGGTTTGCAAAGGTCTCATATATTGATTCCGCATCCGCAAGGTGATGCGGGCCCTGTTTTTCCGGCCGCCGGCAGGCGGCTGCTGATGGATACTGTTTTATGCTTCCCCAATCTGCCGATGTCGGCCGCCGCCAACTGGCCTTGCTGCTGGCCCTGCTGGTGGCGGTGATGCCGTTTTCAATCGATGCTTATTTGCCGGCGATACCGGACATGGCCACGGCCCTGGCCGTGAACATTCACCGCATTGAGCAGAGTTTGAGCGTGTTTGTGTTCGGTGTGGCGCTGGGCCAGCTGATCGGCGGACCGGTGTCGGATTTGAAAGGGCGCAAGCGGGTGGCACTGGCGGGCTTGGCGGTGTATCTGGCCGCCACCGTGGGACTGGTGTGGGTACAAACGGTGGAAGCCTTGCTGGCGTTGCGCTTTGTGCAGGCAATCGGCGGCGGCATGGCCACGGTGACGGTGGCCGCCCAAGTGCGCGACCGGTTTGAAGGGGCGGCGGCGGCGCAGATGTTTGCGTTGATCGGCATCATCATGATGGCTGCGCCGCTGGCGGCACCGATGTTGGGTGCCCTGCTCAAAAGCCTGGCCGGTTGGCGGGCAGTATTTGTGTTTCTGGCCGTCTATGCCGGACTGGTGGGCTTGCTGCTGCTGTGGCGCCTGCCGGCATCGACACGGCCGTCACGTCCGTTTGACCGCCGTTTTCTGCCCGACATCGCCGCCAATTACCAGCGGGTGTTCAGGCAGCCTCAGGCCCTGGGTTTCCTGTTTTTCCAGGCATTCAGCTTTGCGGCCATGTTTGCCTTTCTTACCGAGTCGCCGTTTGTCTACATGACCCGCTACGGGCTGGACGAGCATCAGTATTCTTGGGCCTTTGGCGCCAACATCATCACCATGATGCTGTTCAACCGGATCACGGCCTGGCGCTTGCGGCACACCGATGCCAAAAACATTTTGCTCAGCGGCATTGCGGTGCAGTTTGTCTGCAATCTGTTGCTGGTGGCGGTGGTGCTGCTGCTGGATTTGCCGCCGTTTCCCTTGCTGCTGGGCCTGCTGATGATTTCCATCGGCACCCAGGGGCTGATTGTGGCCAACACCCAGGCTTGCTACATGGCCTATTTCAAACAGGAGGGCGGCAGTGCCAATGCCGTGCTCGGTACGATACAGTTTCTGGTGGGCGCTACTGTGGGCTGGCTCACCACCCAGGCGCACAACGGCAGTGTGCTGGTGATGCCGGCCATGATGCTGGCGTCCACAGTGTGCGGCATGCTGTTGCTGTGGGTTTTGTCGCGCAAGGTGTGGACGGCTGCGGCATGAAGGGCGGCATCAGGCATCCGGCAGCCGCCACAGCCAGCAGCCGACGCTGAAACACACCAAGGCGGTGGCGGCCACCAGCCACGGATATTGCGGCAGTCGCCAGTAGAGGGTGAGGACTGACGCGCTCATCATCACCGCCGACAGCCATTTGGCCTTGCGCGGCACTGCCCGGCGCTGCTGCCAGTTGTGCACCATCGGGCCAAAGCTCGGATGCCGGTGCAGCCACTGGTGAAAACGCGGTGAGGATTTGGCCCAGCAGGCGGCGGTGAGCAGCACAAACGGCGTGGTGGGCAGTACCGGCAGAAACAGGCCGAGGACCCCCAGCAGTAAAGAGAGACCGCCCGAAACCAGCAACAGGATGCGCAACATCATTCCTCCGGCGGCGCAGGTTCGGGAATGGCGAGCGCCTGCCAGCCGGCCCGGCCCAGACGGTGCAGCAGGGCGATGTTGCGTTCGAAAATGCGCGCCGGATCACCGACCGAGTCAGCGGCCTCGGCAATGCTGTCTTCGCGCAGCAGGTGCAGGGTGGGGTAGGGACTGCGGTTGGTGTAATTGCCCATATCGTCTTTCTCGGTATCGGCAAACACGAACTGCGGGTGAAACGGGGCAATCTGCACAATGCCTTCCAGGCCGTTGTCACTGACCGCCTGTTCGGCCAGGTCCAGCATGTCGTTGAAGTGGTAAAAATCCTCAAACAGCTGCGGCACAATCAGCAGGGTGGTTTCCAGTTCGGCCGCCGGTGTGGCGGCCAGATGCTGCAACTCGTGATCCAGAATCTGCAAAAACGCATCCAGATGACGCGCCCGCGCCACGCGGAAGCGCACCCGGTTCTGGCGGTAAGGGGTTTTGGCAAACGGACACAGGTTCAGACCGATGACGGCTTGCTCCAGCCAGATTCGGGTGGCATCAATACAGGCTTGGTCGGCGGTGGAAGTCATGACGGATACAAACAAGAATGGTTCTTGATTGTAATCGAAAACCGGCGGCAACGGCCACAAAAAAAGCCGTTGCCGGGACGCGGCGGCGTTTATTCGCCCTGCAAGTGCTCCAGCGGCAGCGCGGTGGTGTTTTTGATTTCTTTGAGCACAAAGCTGGATTTGGCATCATGCACCCCCGGTTGGGCGAGCAGGGTTTCGAGCACGAAATGCGAAAAGGCGTTCATGTCGGTGAAAAACGCATGCAGCATGTAATCCGATTCACCGGTGAGGGCAAAGCAGCTCAAGACCTGCGGCCATTGCTGCACCACTTGGCAAAAGGTTTCGCGGGCCTGATTGTTTTTGTCCACCGAAACGCGGATGAACGCCTGCAAGCCCAATGCCACATTGGCGGGTGCCAGCAGCGCAGCGTAGCGGCGGATGATGCCGGCATCTTCCAGCTGCTTGAGCCGGCGCAAACAGGGAGACGGCGAAAGTGCCACCCGTTCCGACAGTTCGACATTGGTCAGTCGACCGTTTTCCTGCAGCACTTGCAGAATCTTGAGGTCGGTTTTGTCCAAAAACTGGAACGGCATGGCAGCTTCCTTGGTATTCGGTGCCGCCTGGCCTGTGGCCGGCGGCGTTTGTTGTGGTGTGTGTGCTGAGTGGGTTTTGGCATGTGATTGCCAAAACCGGCCGCATTTTGACATAAAGTTTATTTGTTTTCCAATGTGGGGTAATAATCTGGTTTTGTCTGTTGCAAATGGGAAACGGTCGTGACCAATTGTCCCCACCAAAGGCGGTGCTGTCGCGTCATGCAGCGCCGCCGCAAGGGCGCGGATGAATCCGGCGGTGTCCAGCTTGGCGCACGTGTTTGAGCGGGGCCGGTGCCGCGGTGTGGAAAATCCGCGGCATCCGATGCAGACAGCACTTGTCGGCATGGCGCCAGTCGGCGATAATCCGCCTGTTGCAGGAGAGCCGGTTTCAGTGCTGGTTCCGGTTGGCGCCATCCGGCACCGTCAAGGTGGTCCGGCCCGCAGGCGGCCACCAACCGGATGCAGGCACGGCCGCACCGAAGGCGCAGACACCCTTAAATCGCTCAGGTAAACGGACTGCAACAACCGTCTCGGTTTCAACATCTGGAGAGCGGCGCCGCAGCGCCCACCGAAGGGGAGAAGGCAGG
>JBHAET010000178.1:0-10180 GCA_041855705.1 Neisseriaceae bacterium | reverse complement strand
CAAGGTGCAGCGCGGCCGTCTGGGCGTGGTGATTCAGGAAGTGTCGTATGATCTGGCCAAATCCTTTGGTCTGGAGCGGGCCAGCGGTGCCCTGATTTCGCAGGTGGTGCCCGGCGGCCCGGCTGCGCAGGCCGGCTTGCAGGTTGGCGACATTGTGCAAAGCGTCAATGGCGAAGAAGTGAAAAATTCCAGCGACCTGCCGGTGATGGTGGGCATTGTCGCGCCGGGCAAGGAAGTGACGCTGGGCATTTGGCGCAACGGCAAGCAGGAAACCGTCAAAGTCACGCTCGACAGCATGAATCCGCAGGCCAATGCCGCCAGCTCGATGGAAGAGGGTGGCGCCGGCAGTACCGGTGCCGCCAGCTTTGAAGCCGCCACGCTGGGCTTGGTGCTGCAACAGAGCGAAAGCGGGCTGGTGGTGTTGCAGGCCCAGGGCATTGCCGCCCGTGCCGGCCTGCGTCGCGGCGATGTGGTGGTAGCCATTGGCCGCAACAGCGTGCATGACGAAACCAGCTTCATGCAGGCGCTGGAGTCGGCCGGCAAAACCGTACCGCTCTTGGTCAAACGCGGCGACAGCACCCTGTTTTTGGCGCTCAACCTGCCTTGACGTATTTTCAATTGCAGGCTGCCTGAAGCGGTTTCAGGCAGCCTTGAGACCTTTCCAAATACCCGTGCTGGTGGTCGTCCATCCGTTTGATTGCCGTGCAGCGCCACACCGTCAGCGTGCCCGGTCTGCGACCGGTTGGCCGGGGTATCAAAATTTCATTGAATTCACTGTACCGTTGTGTTGCGGCGTTTGGAGCGGCCGTGCCGTCCGGGTATGGTGCTCAATCCGATAAGGAGTTTGCATGTCCGTACGCTGTTTGCCCCGAGGCCCGGTAATGGCCGATGTGGCCGCCTATGCCCTGACCGATGAGGAAAAAAAGCGTCTGTGCGATCCGGCGGTGGGCGGGGTAATCCTGTTTCGCCGCAATTATCAGAACCGTGCCCAGCTTGCCGCCCTGTGCGCCGAAATCAAGGCCCTGCGTTCTCCCGAGCTGGTGATTGCGGTGGATCACGAAGGCGGCCGGGTGCAGCGTTTCATCGAAGGTTTTACCCGGCTGCCGGCGATGCGCAGTCTGGGCCAGTTGTGGGCGGCACAAGGGGCTGCCGCCGCCGAGGCTGCGGCCGAGCAGGTGGGTTGGGTGCTGGCTGCCGAATTGCGGGCCTGTGGTGTGGATTTGTCGTTTACCCCGGTGCTGGATTTGGATTGGGGGCAATGCGCGGTGATTGGCAACCGCAGTTTTGATGCCGATGCCGCCGTGGTGTCGGCCCTGGCCTTGGCCTTGCAGCGCGGTTTGAACCGGGGCGGCATGAAAAGCTGCGGCAAGCATTTCCCCGGTCACGGTTTTGTGGCCGGTGACAGCCACCATGTGCTGCCGCAAGACATGCGCAGCCGGGCGCAGCTGGCCGCGGACATCGAGCCGTTTCGTGCACTGGCACAGGCCGGCATGGCGGCGGTGATGCCGGCCCATGTGCTGTATCCGGCGGTGGACAGCCAGCCGGCCGGCTTTTCCCGCTATTGGCTGCAACAGGTCTTGCGCGGTGAAATCGGTTTTGACGGTGTGATTTTTTCCGATGACCTGACCATGGAAGGGGCGTGTGGCGCCGGCGGTATTGCCGAGCGCAGCCGTTTGTCGCTGGATGCCGGTTGCGACATTGTGCTGGTGTGCAACCGGCCGGATCTGGTCGATGAATTGCTGGCGGCGTTCCGACAAACCGACAGCGGTCTGGCCGATTGGCAAACCGCCAATCCGCAGCTGGCCGACCGTTGGCAATACATGGCCGGCAGCGGTGATCCGGCGGTGTTTGCCGCGCTGGCCGATGACCCCGAGTTTCAGGCGGCACAGGCCCTGACCGCCGCCTTGTCCAGCCCGCAGGATGTGGCCGGTGGCGTGAAGGTGGGTGAGGCATTTTGACGGGGATGCTGGTGGCACAACACAGAACGGTAGTGTGCCATTCTGTGTTGTGCCAACACCAAAGTCGGATGCGGATGCCGTTGACAACGTGGTTTGCGACGGGAACGGCATCTGCGCATCCGGGTGTGATGCAAAGGATTGGATCCATAAAAAAACCTGCCGTCTTGCGGCAGGTTTTTTTCAGGCAGCCTTATTTGCCTTCGGCAGCGGCTTTTTGCAAAATCACATACAACTGGTCTTTCAGGTGCAGTTTCTGGCGTTTCATGGTTTCGATTTCATCCAGACCGCTGGTGACCGGATTGTTTTCCAGGCCGGTGATTTTGTCGTCCAGTTCGTTGTGTTCGTCAAACAGGCGGGCAAAGTGGTTGTCTTCCTGTTTCAGCTTGCTGATCAGATCGCGGTATTCGGGAAACATGGGTTGGTCCTTGTCAGAAAGGGTTGGATCAAGTGGTCAAACAGTACCCGTTGGCGGCAGGTGCCAAGACGGGCATCTTCATGCGGTAATTATACCGCAAAGCCGTCGGTTGCGGCAGCCGCATCCGCTTGGCCGGCTGCGGCCACCACCACCATGGCCGGCCGCAACACACGGTCGGACAAGGCATAGCCTTTTTTCATGACCCGCACAATGCTGTTGGGCGGCAGATCGCTGGCTTCGGTTTGCAGCGCCTGGTGGCGGTGCGGGTCGAGTGCGTCGCCCGGTTGCGGGTTGATTTCGCTGATTTGGGTTTTGTCGAACGCTTTTTGCAATTCGTTCAAGGTCATCTGCACACCCATTTTCAGGGCGTCAAATTGGCCACTCTGGTCCAGCAGCGCCATTTCCAGATAGTCTTTGACCGGCAGCATTTCGGCGGCAAATTTCTGGCCGGCAAATTTGTGGGCGGCCTGCAATTCTTCCTGATGGCGGCGGCGCAGATTTTGTTCGGTGGCGGCAGAGCGCAACTGCTCGTCTTGCAGTTGCGCCGTCAGGGCCTCGATGCGTGCCTGCAGATCGGCCAGACTGGGTTCGGGATGATCGCTGGTGGCGGCCGCAGCGTCGGTTTCGGCCGGAGTGATGGTCGGATCGTGATCGTCGGGGTGTGCTGACTGCATAAATTATCCTCGGCAAGGGTGGTGATTGCGGTGGCAGATGGGTGCACCGCCGTGTTTTTCAAGCAAGCGCCATCATAGCGAAATTGGCGGCCGGATGCCATGATTGCCAGTAACCGGCAAAACCGTTAATGTACGCCTTGGCCGCAGTATCGGCCGCGCAGACGACGAGGAGAAATCAAAATCATGGGATTGGGTTTGAAGCAGGCGCAGGCCAAGCTGGTGGCGGCCACCATTTTGGCCGGATTCAACAAGCATTACCAGATGTTCCGCCAGGCCAGCAGCCGGGCCAAGGCATTGTTTGAAGCGGCCGACTGGCACGGCATCCAGCAGCTGGTGGCCGACCGCATCCAGATGTACGACGACCGCGTGCACGAAGCGGTGGCCGATCTGCGGCGCGAGGTGGCGGCCAATCTGCTGCACGACGATGTGTGGGCACAGGCCAAAACCGAATACATTGCCCAGCTTGTCAACCACAAACAGCCGGAACTGGCGGAAACCTTTTTCAACTCGGTTTCGACCAAGATTTTGGACAAAGAGTATTACAACAACCAGTTCATTTTTGTGAAACCGGCGATTTCCACCGAATACATCGATGCCGATCCGCGCACCTTTGAGGCGTTTTATCCGAATGAGCAGGGTTTGCGAGGCTGCCTGAAAGCGATTCTGAACCATTTTGGCTGGCAGGTGCCGTTTGCCAACCAGGCGCGCGACATTGCCAATATTTTGCGGGCGGCCAAGGCCCATTTGCAGGACGAATGGCCGTTGCGCGAACTGAATCTGCACCTGCAGGTGCTCAACAGCGCGTTTTACCGCAACAAGAGTGCCTATATTTTCGGCCAGATCATCAACGGCAATGTGCGTTATCCGTTTGCGTTTGCCATTGTCCACGGCCAGGATGACCGCGGCCGCAGCGGCCTGATGGTGGATGCGGCACTGTTTGATCCGCAGCAGATTGCGGTGATGTTCTCGTTTGCCCGGGCCTATTTTTTGGTCGACATGCCGGTTCCGGCCGGTTATGTGCATTTTTTGCAGTCCATGTTGCCGATGCGTTCGGCCGGTGATCTTTATACGCTGCTCGGTCTGCAAAAGCAGGGTAAAAATATTTTTTACCGCGAGTTTCACCAGCACTTGGCCTATTCACACGACAAATTCATTCTGGCGCCGGGCGTGAAGGGTTTGGTGATGAGCGTGTTCACCTTGCCGTCGTTCCCCTATGTGTTCAAGGTCATCAAGGACACTTTTGGGCCGAACAAGGATTTTGACCGCGATTATGTGCAGCAGAAATATTTGCTGGTGAAACGGCACGACCGGGTGGGGCGGATGGCGGATACGCTGGAATTTTCCAATGTGGCCCTGCCCAAGCACCGCTGCGATGAAGAGCTGCTGCATGAGTTGCGCACCCTGGCGCCAACGCAGATTGAAGAAACCGAAGATTTGCTGATCGTCAAACACCTGTACATCGAATACCGGCTCAAGCCTCTGAACCTGTTCATGCAGGGTGCCGATCCGCAGGCCAAGGCGGCCGCCGTCATCGATTACGGTTACGCGCTCAAGGAATTGGCCTCAGCCAATATTTTCCCCGGCGACATGCTGTACAAAAACTTTGGCATGACCCGTTTCGGGCGGGTGATTTTCTACGATTACGATGAAATCGAATACATGACCGACTGCAATTTCCGCGAGATTCCGGAAGCACCGAATCCGGAATACGAAATGTCGGGTGAAATCTGGTATCCGGTCAATAAAGGTGATGTGTTTCCCGAAGAATTCGGCCCGTTTTTGCTGGGCGAGCCGGATGTCCGCCAGGTGTTTTTGCAACACCACCGCGATTTGCTGACACCGGCGTTTTGGCAGGCCAAAAAAGAGCGCTTGCAGGCGGGCATTTTGGAAGATTTCTATCCGTATCCGCAGTCGGTGCGTTTCAAGCCGGATATGGTGCAAAGCGGCCTGGTGGATCGCAGCGATGTTTGATGTTTAGGGCGTGCCGTCAGCAAGCGTTGTTGCGGTATTGTCTTGCGTGTGTCCGGCATGACGGTTGCGGGCACAAGCACAACGGCATGCCCCCGTGTTGCTTGGGGCCATGCCGTGTGGGTTTGACGCCCGGAACGTGCTGGCGGACGGATTCAGAAATCCAGTGGATGGGAAATCATTGACCATCAAGGTTTTCAGGCAGCCTGAAAACCTTGCATCATTCCGTTCTTTATTTCAAGCGCCGGCGGCTTGTACTTTCGCCAGCAGTTCCTGATAAATGGCCGGGTGTTCGGTTTTCAGCAGGTCGCAAATTTGCAGGTCGGTTTTCGACAGCTTGCTCAGGTCAACACGCTCAATGTGCACCAGACGCACCAGTTCGCGCACCGGTTTGGGCATGTTGCGACCCGCTTCATAGCGTGAGCCGCCGGACTGGGTCACGCCGACCTGGCTCCAGAAATCAAACTGGTTCATGCCCAGTTGTTTGCGGATGTCGCGAATGTTGTGAATCGGTTTGAAAGCTTTCATGTTATGGTACCTCGTGTCATGTTGTGCGGTGGCTCCGGCAATGGCCGGTCACGCTTTGTGTTTGTAGTTAGGTATCGCAGTGCCGACGCTGTTGTGGTTATCATGACACCGCCGTCTGCACAAGGACGACGGGAGTCAGGCACCTGCTGATTGTCATACGAAGTTTTTGAAATGGCAAATTTTTTACACCTTCATGCAAAAGGTTTGGCCATGTCAAAACAACCCAAATCCGGTCAGCAAAAGCCAAGTGTCATTAAGTTGGCCAAGCTGTCCGCATTGGTTGCGGCTTCCCTGTCGGCAACTGTTATGTTTCATCTGGCGAAACAGGGCGGTTGCCGGTGGCGTATCAGCAAGGTGGTGGCGTCGGCAAATTTCTCAACCCATCCGGCGATGGTGCCGAAGTGGGTGGGAAAAAACCCGATTATGTGGCATAACGGCCAATTTGTCTTTTGTTTTTGACATAAAAAGCCTAAATATGCCATCGGCAAGCATTAATGTTGCTTAATTGAGCAAAAATACCGGTACTGCCATCAGGCAGCGTTGCATTGGGATTCCCGTGGTTTGATGATTCGGGATGCAAACACATATTATATTTATTTTTAAGGTTCGCAATTTTGATTTATATCAAGTTAGATTGAGTAAATATTTGTTTAGCATGATTTAGACGTGGTCCATCGGATGTCAGGACCAATCCGTCAATGTGATGCTGGTTAAAATTACCGTGTGGATGTTGGCGGGATGGGTGCTGGGTGGAGCATGTGCTGCGTTGCCCGCACGCCTGCATAAACGGATGGATGAATGGAAGCGACAGGGATGGAATGGCCGGAGCGGCCGCTGGACATCACACGTCGGGTGTGGCTGTTTGTGCGGGTGATTGATAACTATGGCGACATTGGGGTGGCGTGGCGGTTGGCCGGTTTGTGGCGATCGGCACTGGCGGCCGAAGTGCATCTGTGGTGCGATGATTTGGCCGCATTGTCGCAATTGGTGCCGGATGCGGCATCCAGCGGGATTGTGGTGCATCATTGGGCGGACGAGGCATCGCTGGCGGCGCAATTGGCGGATTTACCGCGTCCCGACTGGGTGGTGGAAACCTTTGGCTGCACGCTGCCGGAGCCGGTGCTGGCCCGGGTGCGTGCCGAGCGGCCGCTGTGGCTGAATTGGGAATATTTGACGGCCGAGCCGTGGGCGGCGGCGTTGCACGGCATGCCGTCGTTGCAGGGCGGCGGGGTGGACAAGTATTTTTGGTTCATGGGATTTGATGATGCGGGCGGGGGTTTGCTGCGGGAAGCGGATTATGAGGCGTGCCGGCAGGCATTTGTGCATGACGCCGCCGCGCAGGCAGCGTTTTGCCGGCAATATGGCCTGCAGCAGGCACCGCCCGGCGGGCAATTGGCCTTGCTGTTTGCCTATGCTTCACCGCGCTGGGCCGATTGGTGGGCGCTGTGGCAGGCAGCGGGCCGTCCGTTGCAGATATGGCTGGCCGGTGCGCAAGTGGCCGACAGCCTGCGGGCATCCGGCATCATTCCGTCACAGGCGTTGCGTGACAGCGGTACGGTGTGGCGGCAAGGTTGTGTTTGTTTGCAGCGGATTCCGTTTGTGCCGCAGGCCGAATTTGACCGCTTGCTGTGGTTGGCCGACTGGGCGGTGGTGCGCGGTGAGGACAGTTTCGTGCGGGCGCAATGGGCGGCATTGCCGTTTTGGTGGCATATCTATCCGCAACAGGATGCGGCGCATGTGGCCAAGCTGCATGCTTTCTGGCAGCAGGCGCTGGCAGGGCCTGATGCCGATTGGCAACACTGGCACCAGGATTTGTCTGATGATTTGAATGCGGCAACGGTGTTGTCGCCGGTGCGGCGTCAGGCGGCCTGGCAGGGTTTGTGGCAGCAGCAGGCGGATTGGCGGCGATCGGCGGCGGCCTGGTCACAGCATTTGCAGCGGCAGCCGGATGCGTTGCAGAGACTAGCCAGTTTTAGCGAAGATAAGCTAAAATAGCGCGTTTATTTTTCAGCATTTTGGAAACCGCATTATGAAAACCGCACAAGAACTGCGCGCCGGCAACGTGTTTATGGTCGGCAACGACCCGATGGTGGTGCAAAAAACCGAATACAACAAATCCGGCCGCAATGCCGCCGTGGTGAAAATGAAATTGAAAAATCTGCTCACCGGCGCCGGTGCCGAAACCGTGTACAAGGCCGATGAGAAGTTTGATGTGGTGATTCTCGACCGCAAACAGTGCACTTACAGCTATTATGCCGATCCGATGTATGTGTTCATGGACGAAGAGTACAACCAGTACGAAATCGAAGCCGAAAACATTGGCGATGCGATCAAGTTCATCGTTGACGGCATGGAAGAGCAGTGCGAAGTGACCTTCTATGACGGCAAGGCGATTTCGGTGGAGTTGCCGACCATCATTGTGCGCGAAGTGGAATACACCGAGCCGGCGGTCAAAGGCGATACTTCCGGCAAAGTGATGAAAAACGCCCGTCTGGTCGGTGGTGCCGAAATTCAGGTAGCCGCTTATGTGGAAATTGGCGACAAAGTGGAAATCGACAGCCGCACGTTCGAATTCCGCAAACGCGCCTAACGCACGGATTGCACCGTTTTCCATTCCAGGCTGCCTGAATGTGTTTCAGGCAGCCTTTGTTTGTCTGTTGGCCCGTTCACCTTCTTTTTGCGACCAAGCCGCCCATGTTGTTTGACCTCCACCGTTACCGCATTGCGGCCATTGCCGCCGATGCCCGCCGCACCCTGTTGCTGGCGCTGCCGATTATGGTGGCGCAGGTGGCGCAAGTGGGCATGGGTTTTGTCGATACCCTGATGGCCGGCCGGGTGGGCACCGGCGATTTGGCCGCAGTGGCCTTGGGCAGCAATGTGTTTGTTACGGTGTTTGTCACCCTGATGGGGGTGGTGGCCGCCCTCAATCCGATTCTGTCGCAGCTGTTTGGCGCCGGCAAAACCGAAGCGGTAGGCGACAGCGGACGTCAGGGCCTGTGGTTCGGCTTGGGTCTGGGCATCATCGGCATGCTGCTGCTGTGGTTGCTGATTGTTCCGGTACGCAATTTTCTGGGTTTGGGCGAATATGTGGAAAACACGTTTGCCCAATACGTGTTCCTGATTGCGCTGGGCATGCCCGGTGCCTTGCTTTACCGCGCCTTGCACGCCTACGCATCCAGCCTCAACCGTACTTTGCCGATTATGGTGGTGGGTTTGGCTGCGCTGCTGCTGAATATCCCGCTCAATTACATCTTTGTTTACGGCAAGCTGGGCATGCCGGCGATGGGCGGTGCCGGTTGCGGCCTAGCCTCGGCGCTGGTGTTCTGGCTGGAGGCGGTGGTGCTGTGGCTGTATATTGCCCGCCATCGCTATTTTGCACCGTTTGGCCTGACCCGCCGGTTTGCCTGGCCGCAGTGGCGGGCGCAATGGCAGATGCTGAAACTGGGGGTGCCGATAGGCTTGTCGTTTTTCCTGGAGGTGAGCCTGTTTACCTTTATCGGCCTGTTGATCAGCCGCTTCGGCGTTACCCAGGTGGCGGCCCAGCAGGTGGTGATCAGCCTGACCGCCATTCTGTACATGTTGCCGCAAAGCCTGGGGGTGGCGCTCGGGGTGCGGGTGGCGCAGTCGGTTGGCATGGGCAAACTGCGGCGCGCCCGTTTTGTGGCCGGCAGCGGCATGTTGCTGGGCGGGGTGTGCAGCCTGCTGACCATCGCTTTGTTGCTGATCTGGCGCACGCCTCTGGTGTCGATGTACACCCATGATCCGGCGGTGATCGCCCTGAGCGGCACCCTGTTGCTGTTTGCGGCGGTGTTCCAGTGGTCGGATGCCACGCAGACGATCGCGTCGTATGCCCTGCGCGGCTACAAGCTGACCAAGATTCCGATGCTGATTCACGCCGTGGCGTTCTGGGGTTTGGGCCTGGGGCTGGGTTCCTTGCTGGGCCTGTATTTCAATTGGGGATTGTACGGTTTCTGGAGCGCATTGGTGCTGGCCTTGTTTGGCGCCGCCGTGGCGCTGACCGGATACCTCGACCGGAAAAGCCGCCGCCTGGCCGTGCGGCAGGGGTGGTGAAATGAAGTTGCAATACGATGCCGATTTGCGTGCCCACAACAGCTTTGGCCTGCCGGTGCGCGCGGCGGCACTGTGCCGGCTGACCGATGCGGCACAATTGCCGCACATCACGGCCTTGCCCGAATACCGTGCCGATACGGTGTTGTGGCTGGGCGGTGGCAGCAACATCGTGTTTACCGGTGATTACCCGGGGCTGGTGGTGCACATGGCCAATCGCGGCATTGCGGCCACCGAGGGCGCCGATGGCACGGTGCGGGTGCGTGCCGAGGCAGGAGAAATCTGGCATGACTTCGTACAGTACACCCTGGCGCAAGGCTGGTACGGACTGGAAAACCTGAGCCTGATTCCGGGCACCGTCGGTGCGGCACCGGTACAGAACATCGGCGCCTATGGCGTGGAGGTGGGCGAGTATATAGAGGCGGTGCACTGCTTTGATCTGGCCGAGCGGCGGTGGCTGGATGTGAGCGCGGCCGAATGCGGGTTTGCCTATCGCGACAGCCTGTTCAAACAGGCCGGGCGTGGCCGTTATGTGATTGGTGCGGTCAGTTTCCGGCTGTCGCGCCAGT
>JBHAET010000177.1:0-3756 GCA_041855705.1 Neisseriaceae bacterium | reverse complement strand
CGCACAAGCCCGCGAAAGCACGCTGGCCGCCGAATACGCCTCCTATGTGCGCAGCATCGCCGTGCTTACCGGCCAAACCCCGCAGGGCTTCAACCTGCCCGAAGGCCGTGCAGACATTCTCGCCAACCAGCCCGCCGCACCCGCCGGCCAAACCCCGCAAGGGCTGCTGGAGCGCCGCCCCGACCTGCGCGCCCGCGCCGCCGAAGTGAACGCCTACGCCGCCAAACTGGCTTCGGCCAAAGCCGATCTGCTACCGCGCTTTTCCATCGAATTTTTGGGGCAAGGCAGCATCAGCATCGACAACGCATCCGATTTGAAAGGCTGGGGCAGCCTGCTTCGTGTCGGCATTCAGGTGCCGCTGTTTACCAACGGCCGCATCCGGGCCAATATCGCCGCCGCCGATGCCCGCCTGCAAACGGCCTTGCTGCAATACGACCAGACCCTGCTCAAAGCGCTGGGCGAAGTGGATAGCGCCTACCAAACCCACACCGCGCTCAGCCGTCAAAACCAACTGCTGGCCAGCGCACAACAACAAGCCGCCCAACAGGCAACCGGTGCGGAAAGGCTGTTCCGCTACGGCAACAAAACCCTGGACGAAGCCTTGAGGGCGCAGTTGAACGAGCAGGAAATGCAGGACAAGCTCACCCAATCCCGCCTGGCCCGCGCGCAAATGCTGCTGGGACTGTACAAAGCCTTGGGCGGCGGCTGGCCAGCCCCCTCCGCTCCAAGCAGTGCCGATTGACACCCGGATACCGCTTTCAGGTAGCCTGAAGCCTGTTCGAACAGCCGGCGGCGGTTGTCTGCAAAATGGCCGCCGCCAAGCCGTCGGCGACACGCCCTAGTCCACCACCCGTTCTTCAGGCAGCCTGCCGGCCCAATCGCAGACAAACTGCCAGGCCACCCGCCCGGAACGGCCGCCGCGCGCCAGCGACCAGTTGAGTGCCGCACGGCGGGCGGTATCGTCCAGCGGCAGGTCAAATTCGGCCAGCCAATTGCCAACGGCCGCCAGATAATCGGTCTGATCAAACGGATAAAAACTCAGCCACAGGCCAAAACGGTCGGACAGCGATACTTTTTCTTCCACCACCTCTTGCGGATGCACTTCGCCACGCGCACCGGTGGTGGCCACATTGTCGGCCATGTATTCGGGCATCAGGTGGCGGCGGTTGGAAGTGGCATACACCAGCACATTGTCGCAACGCTGTGACAGGCCGCCGTCCAGCGCGGTTTTCAGGGCTTTGTAGGCATCATCACCCTCTTCAAACGACAAATCATCGCAAAACACGATGAATTTTTCCGGCCGGCCGGCCAGCAAGGTCAGCAAATGCGGCAAACCGGCCAAATCGCTTTTGTCCACCTCCACCAGCCGCAAGCCGCGGGCGGCATATTCGTGCAGCAAGGCTTTGACCAGCGACGATTTGCCGGTACCCCGTGCGCCGGTGAGCAGCACATTGTTGGCCGGCCGGCCGGCGACAAACTGCTCGGTATTGCGCACCAGCTGCCGCATCTGCGGCGCCACACCCGCCAAACGGCTCAGTGCAAAGGTGTGCGGCTGCGGCAGGCCGGTGAGCACCCCGCGCCGGCCCAGACGCTGGTAACGGTAGGCTTGTGCCGACCAGTCGGTTGCTTCTGCCTCCGGCGGCAACCAGGCATCCAGCCGGCGCAACACCGAAGCAGCTTGTTTGAAAAAGGCTTTCGCTTTCATACGCTTTCCTGTTGATGACAACCAGCCGGTATTGTCGTTCAGGCAGCCGCAAAGCACAATCACCGCCGGGTAAAGCGGTGGAAGCCCCTGCCCGAAGCGCGTATAATCCGCGGCTGGTTTGCGCTTTCATTTTCCCCACAGGATTCACCCCATCATGGCCGCTCCCGCTGAAGGCAACAAAATCGGCAAAGCCTTAAAAAAATACCTGCTCACCGGCATTTTGGTGTGGCTGCCGCTGATCGTGACCGTGTGGGTGATCACCTACATCGTCAATGCCGCCGACCAGCTGATCAATATTTTGCCGGCACAATGGCAACCGCAACAGTGGATTGGTTTCAAAGTTCCCGGCCTGGGCGTGATTGCGGCGGTGCTGGTGCTGTTCTGTACCGGGGTGTTTGCCGCCAATGTGCTGGGCCGCAAAATCATTGAAGGCTGGGACCGCCTGCTGGGGCGGATTCCGGTGGTGAAAAGCATTTATTCCAGCGTCAAAAAGGTATCGGAATCCCTGCTGTCGGATTCGCGCCAATCGTTCAAAACGCCGGTACTGGTGCCGTTTCCGCAACCCGACATCTGGACGGTGGCCTTTGTTTCCGGCAGCATTCCGGCGCTGATGCGCGGCAATCTGCCGGCCGGACACGATTATGTGGCGGTGTATGTGCCCACCACCCCCAATCCCACCGGAGGCTATTACATCATGGTACGCCAGTGCGACATCCGCCCGCTGGACATGAGTGTGGACGAAGCACTGAAATACGTGATCTCGCTGGGCATGGTGTTGCCGGACGAAACACCGGCCAAACCGGTATTGCCGGCAACCACCCTGCTGCCACAACCGGAAACGAAAACCGCCCGGCAGGAGACCGAAGTCTAAGCAGGCCGCCGCGATGCCAGTTTTGGGTGACCCTGCCGCGCCAACTTTGCCCTGTCCCAACGGGTTTGCTCCGCCCATGGCATTGGCGGCCACAGTCTGCGTCGCACCGTTGACCGGCTTGATTTTTTATCGGCTGCGGTGTCTTCTTGCTGCGTTTTAAACCGTAATCCGCAGCAAAGGCTACCTGAAAAGCCAATAAACCTTTAAAATTCACTCCTTTTAGCTTCAAGTAAACCACTTTCCCAGGAAATACCCGAATGCGTACCAACTACTGCGGCCTGATTAACGAGCAATACCTAGACCAAACCGTGACCGTCAAAGGCTGGGTGCACCGCCGGCGCGACCACGGCGGCGTGATTTTCATCGACTTGCGCGACCGCGAAGGCATTGTGCAGGTGGTGATCGATCCCGATACCCCCGAAGCCTTCCAAACCGCCGATGCATCGCGCAACGAATACGTTTTGAGCATCACCGGTCGCGTACGCAACCGCCCCGAAGGCACCACCAACGATAAAATGATTTCCGGCAAAATCGAGATTCTCGCCAAAGAAATCGACGTGCTCAACGCCGCCGCCACGCCGCCGTTCCAAATCGACGACGAAAACCTGAGCGAAAACGTGCGCTTAACCAACCGCGTTATCGACTTGCGCCGTCCCGCCATGCAGCGCAACCTGCGCCTGCGCTACCAAGTGGCGATGGGTGTGCGCCGTTATCTCGACGCACAAGGCTTTATCGACATCGAAACGCCGATGCTCACCCGTTCCACCCCCGAAGGCGCGCGCGACTATCTCGTGCCCAGCCGCGTGCATCCGGGCGAATTTTTCGCGCTGCCGCAATCGCCGCAACTGTTCAAACAACTGTTGATGGTGGCTGGTTTCGACCGCTACTACCAAATCACCAAATGCTTCCGCGACGAAGATTTGCGCGCCGACCGCCAGCCTGAATTCACTCAGATCGATATCGAAACCTCGTTCTTAAGCGAAAACGAAATCATGGACATCACCGAAGGCATGGCCAAACAGGTGTTTAAAGATGCCTTGGGCGTAGAATTGACTGATTTCCCGCGTATGGAATACCGCGAAGCCATGTTCTACTACGGCTCCGACAAACCTGATATGCGCGTGAACCTGAAATTTACTGAGCTGACCGATTTGATGAAATCGGAAGAGTTGAAAGTATT
>JBHAET010000176.1:0-19340 GCA_041855705.1 Neisseriaceae bacterium | reverse complement strand
GGTAGCAGGTATTCATGTCACGGCTCCACACCCCGGCACCCAAACCGAAAATGGTGTCGTTGGCAATCGAGAGCGCCTCTTCGGCGGTTTTAAACGTGGTCACCGCCACCACCGGGCCGAAAATTTCTTCCTGGAAAATGCGCATCTTGTTGTGCCCCTGGAAGATGGTCGGCTCGATGTAAAACCCGCCCGCCAAATCACCGCCCTCCTGGCGGGCATTGCCGCCGGTGAGCACCTTGGCACCCTCTTCCTGACCCAGTTTCAGGTAGCCTGAAATCTTGTCAAACTGCTCCCGGCTGGCCTGAGCACCCACCATGGTGTCGGTGTCCAATGGATCGCCGACCTTGATCGCTTTCACCCGGGCCACCGCTTTTTCCATGAATTTCTCGAAAATTGACTCCTGTACCAGCACCCGCGACGGACAGGTGCACACTTCACCCTGATTGAGCGCAAACAGGGCAAAGCCTTCCAGGCATTTGTCCAGAAATTCGTCGTCCTGATCCATCACATCGGCAAAGATGATGTTGGGACTTTTACCGCCCAATTCCAAGGTAACCGGCACAATGTTTTCCGAGGCATAACCCATGATCAGCTTGCCGGTGCCGGTTTCACCGGTAAACGCCACTTTGGCAATGCGCGGGCTTTGTGCCAGCGGCTTGCCGCACTCCACGCCGAAACCGTTGACCACATTGAGCACGCCGGGCGGCAGCAAATCGCCGATGATTTCCATCAGGTACAGAATTGATGCCGGTGTCTGCTCGGCCGGTTTGAGCACAATGCAGTTGCCGGCGGCCAGCGCCGGTGCGATTTTCCATGCCGCCATCAGCAGCGGGAAATTCCACGGAATGATCTGGCCCACCACCCCCAGCGGCTCATGAAAGTGATAAGCGACCGTATTGTTGTCGATTTCGGAAATGCCGCCTTCCTGGGCCCGGATCACACCGGCAAAATAACGGAAATGATCGACCGCCAGCGGAATGTCGGCCGCCAGCGTTTCCCGTACCGGCTTGCCGTTTTCCCAGGTTTCGGCCACTGCGATTTTTTCCAGATTCTGCTCAATGCGGTCGGCGATTTTGAGCAAGATGTTACTGCGCTCGGTCACGCTGGTATGGCCCCAGGCCTCTTTGGCGGCATGGGCGGCATCCAGTGCCAGCTCCACGTCGGCAGCCTGGGAACGCGGCACCCGCGTAAACGGCTGACCGGTTACCGGGCTGATGTTGTCGAAATACTCACCGCCCACCGGGGGAACCCACCGGCCGCCGATGTAGTTCTCATATTGGGCTTTGTACTGCACGATGCTGCCGGGGGTATTGGGTGCTGCGTACTTCATGCTGGTTCTCCTCAAGGGGCACAGGTGGGAAAATGCCGCGGTGCCAAAGCACTCGGCGAAAAACGTTTGGATGGCAAACCATCTGCCGATTCATGCATAGCCATTGCCGTGCCAAACACAAAAAAGCAATCTGAATGATTGATTTTAAAATGGTTTATTTCGACCTCAGGCTACCTGAAACCATTGGCACGCACCGGCAGACGGTTGCTGCGTCACAGCAATGTCACACCGTCAGTCCGGCTTGCAAATACCGTGTTTGGCCATGTAACGGTACACCGTCATCCGGCTCACCCCCAGACTGGCCGCCAGGGTACTGATCCGCCATTGTCCGCGTTGCAAGGCCTGCAACAGCAGTCCGGCATGATTGAGCACCGCCGCCGGATCCGGCACTCCGCCCGGCGAATCGCCACGGCCGTCATCTTCGGTTACGCTGGCCGGTTGCCACTCTTCCGGCAAATCGCCCACATCAATGCAGGCACCGTGTGCGGTCAGCAACGCCACTTCCAGCACACTTTTGAGCTGCCGGACATTGCCCGGCCATGCCTGACTTTGCAGCAGCGCCAAAGCGGCGGCAGTCAGCGGTTTGGGCGGCCGCCCCATCTGTTTGGCACACTGCCGCAACAGAGCCTCGGCCAGATAGCCGAAATCGTCACGCTCGCGCAGGGGCGGAATCACAAACCGCAGTCCGTTGAGCCGGTAAAACAAGTCTTCACGGAATTTGCCTTCACTGATTTTCTGCTGCAGATCGGTATGGGTGGCGGCAATGATGCGGATGTCCACCTTCACTGCCCGGGTCGAACCCACCGGCAGCACCTCCCGCTCCGACAACACCCGCAACAGCCGTGATTGCAAAAACAGCGGCATGTCGCCGATTTCATCCAGAAACAGGGTACCGCCGTCGGCGGCCTGAATCAGGCCGACCTTGCCCTTGCCCGATGCCCCAGAAAAGCTGCCCGGCGCATAACCGTACAGCTCGCTTTCAATCAGGCTCTCGGCAATCGCCGCGCAATTGACCGCCACAAACGGCCGGTCACGACGACTGCTGGCCTGGTGAATGGCATGGGCCAGAATTTCCTTGCCACTGCCGGTTTCGCCATTGAGCAGAATCGGTACCGGCGTATCGGCCAAATGGGCGATTTTGTGCAACTGGGCACACAAGCGGCTGTCGGGCGCGCACAACCGTGCCAAAGAAGGTGGCAGGGTGCTCGCCACCGCCGCCACCCGGTTGGCCGGCGGCAGTACATGCACATGCAGCCAGTGCCGGCCAATGCGCAAACGCTGCCGCCCCTGCTGGTGCTGTCCGGCCATCAGTTGCGCCAGATCCGCGCCCAGCAATTGCGCCACCGGCAAGCCGTCCACACCGCCGGCCGGCAACAGGTTGTGGCCGGCCAGCCACAACCGCAGGCGCTGGTTGGCACCGCAAATACGGCCATGCTCGTCCACCGCCAACAAATAGTCGGGGTCCACTTCCAAAAACGGGGCCGATTCGGACAGCTTGATTTGCCAATCATGGCGGTGATGGTGGATGAAATGGGCGTTTTCAATCAGCTGTGCATAACGGCACACCATTTGAAACACCAGATACTGACTGGACTTGGCCGTGTCGGAACGCAAGGCCGATACATTGAGCACCGCATGCAAGATGCCGTGCGAATCGAAAATCGGGGCTGCCGAACAGGTCAGGTTGATGTGGGTAGCATCAAAATGCTCGGTCTGGTGTACCGTCACCGCCGCCGCTTCGGCCACGGCCAGCGCCACTGCACTGGTGCCGTTGGCCGACTCGTGCCATTGGGCACTCTGGCACAGGCCGGCCCGTTTCAATGCCTGCGGCTGCTGCTCGGTGCCGTGTGCCTGCACCACCACACCGTGGGTGTCGGCCAGCAACACCACATAGCCCATGTCGCGGATTTGCCGGTAGAGGGCACGCAGGCCATGGTCGGTAATGGCAATGAATTCATCGTAGGGGTCGCGGTAATGCCTGAAACTGCCGGCACTCAAAATCCGGGCCGCCTGCAAGCGTTCCGGATTGTGGCCATACTGCCATACGCTGCGCCGCCAGGATGCGGCAATCAACGGATCGGCATCGGGCACAGCACCGTGCACGGTCTGTAAAACCCGGTCGATATGGTGTTGTTTTCGGGACAGCATGCCACACTCCGCAAGACAAACCGCAGGTGCGTACGCTACCGCAACACATGGCCACCGCCAAGCTGCAACGCAACATTGGCAGGGCGGTTTGCCGGCTGTTGGACAACCCTGCGCCCGCAAAGCGCCACCCATGCCGGCTTGGGCCCAGCGTAAAAATACGAAAACCGCCTGACGAAACATCAGGCGGTTTTGAAAATGTGGTCGGAGTGAAAGGATTCGAACCTTCGACCCCCTCGTCCCGAACGAGGTGCGCTACCGGGCTGCGCTACACTCCGAAGAAGCGGGAATTATAGGCCAGCCGTTACGGTTTGGCAAACGGTTTTCAAGCGCGCCCTGAAATCGGCTGATTTTCATCACGATTTATCCGCCGGCATACAGCACAAACAGACAGGGCCGTTTTTTCAACAGCGGCAATGCCGGCTGCCGGCGCCAATCGGCCACCCGCTGGCTGATGATGGTTTGGCTGGGCAAGGTCAGGTCGGCCGCCACACACAATCGGGTATCGCCTTGCAGGACGCTCAGCGCATCGGCCAGCAAGGCATCGTTGCGGTACGGGGTTTCAATGAACAACTGGGTTTCGTGATGACTGCGCGATCGCTGCTCCAAGGCTTTCAGGCAGCCTGCCCGCTCTGATTTGTCGGTGGGCAGATAGCCTTTGAAGGCAAAACACTGGCCGTTGGCACCCGAGGCCATCAGCGCCAGCAGAATACTGGATGGCCCCACCAGCGGCATCACGGCATAACCGTGGGCATGGGCCAGGGCCACCAATTGCGCGCCCGGGTCTGCCACCGCCGGACAGCCGGCCTCACTGAGCAGCCCCATGCTGCGACCGGCTGCCAGCGGCGCCAACAAGGCGGGCACATCGGCCGCGGCAGTGTGCTCGTTGAGCGTGCTCAGGTTCAGTTCGCGAATCGGCGTGCGGATGCCCAGTACTTTCAAATGGGCACGGGCGGTTTTTTCTGCTTCGACCACAAAATCGGTCAAACCGACAATCAGCGCCTGTTCGTGCGGCAACAGGCACGGAGTGTCCACCGTGCCCAGCGGGGTCGGAATCAGATACAGGGTGGGCGTACTCATAATAAACCGACCCCTTCGGCCAGCAAAAAATCCACCAGCCGGAACAGCGGCAAGCCAATCAGGGCATGCGGATCGGTGCTGTCGATGCGCTCGATCAGCAATGCACCCAAACCCTCACTCTTGGCGGCACCGGCACAATGCACCGCATCCGGTTCCCGCGCCAAATAACGTGCAATCAGCGCCTCATCCAACGCCCGCATGCGCACCACGGTGGTATCGACATGCCGCCGGCACATACCGGTGTCGCTGTTGAGCAACACCACCGCACTGTAAAATACCACTGTCTGGCCGCTGAGCTGGCGCAGCATCTGTTGTGCCTTTACCACGGTGAGCGGTTTGCCCAGCTGGCGGCCGCCACAGTCGGCAACCTGGTCGGCACCGATGATCAGTGCCTGCGGATAAGCCGCCTGCAATGAGCGCGCCTTGCCTTCCGCCAGACGCAAAGCCGTGTCGGCAGGTGCTTCTCCGGGCAGCGCTGTTTCATCAAACTGGGGCGAGGCTGCCTGAAACGCAATCCCCAGTTGCCGCAATTGTTGCTGGCGAAAAGGCGAACTGGAGCCTAAAATAAGCGTTGTTTTTGAATTCATTGGCCTTCCATTCTTGACAGATGGGCGGCCAAAATTATATCATGCCCCGTTTATGTTAGACCCTATTTTGATTGACACGGCGTCTTTCACCGCCGAAAGCGGCACACTGTCCGGCAGTTTGCTGCTGGCCGATCTGGATGCGCGGGTGTCGGCACACGAACTGTTGGCCGATGCCAATGCCAATGCCATGTTGCAATACCGCATCCAGGGCGGACGGGATCGCTGGCAACGACCGTTTTTGGCACTGGCGGTGTCCGGCAGCCTCAATCTGCGATGCCAACGCTGCCTGCAACCGGTTGCATACCCGCTGGACGAACAGGCTCATGTGGTTCTGTTTGCCGACGAAGCGGCACTGGATGAGGCAATGGCGACCGATGACGGCCTGGAAGGCATGCTGCTGACCGAGCAGACCGATGTGCTCACCCTGCTGGAAGACCAGATTCTGATGGCGATGCCGTTTGCACCGCGCCACGAACACTGCGACAACCCGGCACTGAGCCGCGTCAATCAGGACCGACCCAACCCTTTTGCCCAGCTGGCCCAACTGAAAAAGTGACCGCTGAAAGAATTTTTTATTGATTTTCCTCAGGAGTTTGCAATCATGGCAGTTCAACAAAACAAAAAATCTCCCTCCAAACGCGGCATGCACCGTGCCCACGATTTCCTGACCGCCCCGGAGCTGTCGGTTGACGTGAATACCGGTGAAGTGCACCTGCGTCACCACATTTCAGCCAACGGCATGTACCGCGGCCGCAAAGTGGTGAAAGCCAAAGGCGAGTAAGCCCCTGTTACTTGCGTTGTGTTTTTCTGCAAAAAGCCAGACATTGCCTTGCAATAACTGGCTTTTTTGTTTTGACCGCCATCCGGCGCCACACCGCCGGGTAGCGATACGGTCATCAAACAGGCAATCATCATGACGATAAAAACCATTGCGGTAGATGTGATGGGCGGCGATTTCGGCCCGGCCGTCACCATTCCCGGCGCGCTGGCCTTCTTGCAGCAGCAACCGGATGTGGAGCTGATTCTGGTCGGCGACCAGGAACAGGTTCAGGCAGCCCTGGCCACCGCCAACGCCCCCCGGCATCGCATCCACATCCAGCATGCCAGCCAGGTGGTGGGCATGGACGAAGCGCCCCAGCTGGCGCTGAAAAACAAAAAAGACTCCTCCATGCGGGTGGCGGTCAATCTGGTGAAAGAAGGCCGGGCGCAAGCCGCGGTGTCGGCCGGCAACACCGGCGCCCTGATGGCCACCGCCCGTTTTGTGCTAAAAACCATTGCCGGCATCGACCGGCCGGCGATTGCCAAATTCATCCCCGCCCGCAACGACCATCTGACCCTGATGCTGGATTTGGGTGCCAATGTCGATTGCAGCAGCGACCAGCTGTTCCAGTTTGCCCTGCTGGGGCACGAATTGGTGGCGGCACTCTATCCCGAACGCGGCACGCCGCGGGTGGGACTGCTCAATGTCGGCACCGAAGACATCAAGGGTACCGACACGGTGAAACAAACCCACAACCTGCTGGCCGCCAGCCGCCTGAACTTTGTTGGCAATGTCGAGGGCAATGCGGTGTTCAGTGGCGATGTGGATGTGGTGGTGGCCGATGGCTTTACCGGCAATGTGGTGCTCAAAACCATTGAAGGGGCGGTCAAATTCATCGGCAGCATCGTCAAGGAAGAATTTGCGCGCAGCCTGCTGACCAAAGCCGCCGCCCTGCTGGCCCTGCCCACCCTCAAACGCTTCAAGCAGCGGCTGGATCCGCGCCGCTTCAATGGCGCCATCTTTCTGGGCCTGCGCGGGGTGGTGATCAAAAGCCATGGTGGCACCGATGCCGAAGGTTTCTGCTACGCACTGCAAGAAGCCTATCATGAAATCAAAATGGACACCCTGGCCAAGCTGGAAGCCGGCATTGCCCGCCAACTGAACGACGACAACGCACCGCCGGCAGATCATTAAGGTTCCGTCGGCAGCCATGACGCATGGCTGCCTGAAAAGCCGATAAACCATCCAAGACCCTGAAAAGCCCGGTGCGGATGCCGTGCAAGGCCACAGACGGCTTTTTTTGCAAAGGTCTCTTCCTGTTTTTCAGGCAGCCTGTGATTGCCATCCGCCGCTGCGGATGGCATTTTTAACACGCCCTGATTACAATAGAGACTTTACTTTAACTGCTTGAAGGCCTGTTTATGCCGCATGCACAGATTCTGGGGACTGGCAGCTACCTGCCGGCACGCCGCATGACCAACGACGACATCAGTCGTCTGGTAGACACATCGGACGAATGGATTGCCGAACGTACCGGCATCCGGGCGCGCCACATTGCCGCTGCCGGCGAACAATCCAGCGATCTGGCGGTCCAGGCCGCGCGGGCCGCGCTGGCCGATGCCAAGGTTCGCGCCGAGGACATCGATTTGATCATCGTGGCCACTGCCACGCCCGACATGACGTTTCCCGCCACCGCCTGCATCGTGCAGAACAAGCTGGGCATCAGCGGTTGTGCCGCTTTCGACGTACAGGCCGTGTGCGCCGGGTTCATGTACGCACTGGTCACCGCCAATGCCTACATCCGCAGCGGCATGGCCAAAAAAGCACTGGTGATTGGCGCCGAGGTGTTCAGCCGCCTGCTGGACTGGAACGACCGCCGCACCTGCGTACTGTTTGGCGATGGTGCCGGGGCCGTGGTGCTGGGCGCCGGCGACGAGGCCGGCATCATTCATGCCAAACTCAAGGCCGACGGTGCCTACAGCCATATTCTCAACACGCCGGGCAAAGTGGCCGGCGGTGCGGTGGACGCCTCACCCTATCTGTACATGGACGGTCAGGCAGTGTACAAATTTGCGGTCAAGGCACTGGCACGAGTGGGTGCCGAAGTACTGCTGGAAGCCGGCATGACCGCTGCCGACATCGACTGGGTGGTGCCGCACCAGGCCAACCGCCGCATCATCGAATCCACGGCCAAGCACTTGGGCATTGATATGGAAAAGGTGATCCTCACCGTGGCCGAGCACGGCAACACCTCGGCCGCCTCCATTCCGCTGGCGTTGGATACCGGCATCCGTGACGGCCGCATCCGTCGTGGCGATACCCTGTTGCTGGAGGGTGTTGGCGGCGGCTTCGCCTGGGGTGCCGTGTTGCTGCGTTATTAAAATCCGGCCGCAAAAACGGGGAAAACGGCTTTCAGGCAGCCTTGCCGCCACAGCAAACTTTTCCGGAACCGGTGTACTGAGGCCGGTCATGGGCTGTCTGTCAAACCATCCCCACATGCCGACAATCATTGAATGGATTCACGGCGACGCCCCTTGCCAGAGCGCCATTCTGCATCGGGTCTGTCACTCATCCGCCCGTTTGCTATAGAATAAGCGTCTTCTGCCTTGCCCGTTAGCCGGCCGCCATCATGGCCGCCAGCGGGCAAACGCCCCGTTGAATTGCTACTGTGTGAAGGAGCTCATGGTGTCATTTGCCTTTTTCTTCCCCGGACAAGGTTCACAAAGCCTGAACATGATGGCCGGTTTCGATGGCATGGAAGTGGTGGCTGCCACCTTCCGTGAAGCCAGTGCCGCCTTGCAACAGGATTTATGGGCCATGATGAACGGCACCGATGCCGATGCCCTCAACGAAACCGTCAACACCCAACCGCTGATGCTGGCCGCCGGCATCGCCACTTGGCGCGCTTACCAGATTCTGGGCGGCAAAACCCCGGCCGCACTGGCCGGCCACAGCCTGGGCGAATACACCGCACTGGTGGCCGCCGGCAGCCTGGATTTTGCCGACGCCATCCGCTTGGTGCGTCTGCGCGCCGAATTGATGCAACAAGCAGTACCGCAGGGTAGCGGTGCCATGGCTGCCGTATTGGGACTGGATGACGACACCGTGCGTACCGTCTGCGCCCAGGCCGAAAACGAATGTCCGGGCGAGGTTGCCGAAGCCGTCAATTTCAACGCCATCGGCCAAGTGGTGGTGGCGGGCAGCACGGCCGGCATCGAGCGCGCCACCGAGCTGGCCAAGGCCGCAGGTGCCAAGCGGGCACTGTTGCTGCCGGTTTCGGTACCCTCTCACTGCCGGCTGATGAAACCGGCAGCCGAAAAACTGGCCGAGGCCCTGCAAACCGTGCCTTTCAGACAGCCTGAGATTCCGGTGTGGCACAATGCCGACGTTGCCACCCATGCCGAGGCCGAGGCCATCCGCGATGCACTGGTGCGCCAACTGTATTCGCCGGTGCGCTGGACCGAAACCGTGGCCCACTTGGTGCGGGAAGGCATCACCGAATCGGCCGAATGCGGCCCGGGCAAAGTATTGGCCGGCTTGGCCAAACGCATCGACAAAGCCGCCCAATGCAGCCCGCTGACCAGTCAGGAACAGGTACAGGCCTTTATCGACGGCCACTGACACCAACCGCAACACCAGCGCGGCTAGGGAGGGCACGCTGATGAACCACCGCAATACACCGCCGGACACCACCGGTCCCCTGATCCAGGACGAACCGGTGTTGGTCTATCGGCTCTCGGCAGACACCAATGGCGACCCACTGGCCGCCCTGATGTCGCGGCTGCCGACGGAGCAGGCACCCCTGCTGCAGGCCCTGCAATTGGATCCCGAACACAGCAGCATGCTGCAGCCGGTGACCCGGGCGGCCGAATCCCAACATCACACCGCCACGGAAACGGCCGGCACACCGCTGCCCCAAGCCCTGCCCCGGCCACCACAAACCGAGCAAACTTCGGCAGTGGCCGCTGCGGCCGAAACCGCCTACCGACTGCGCAAAACATTGCCCGAAGGACGGGATCCGACCGAAATCAAGGCGGCCGAACTGGCCATGGTCAAGCATGCGGCCATGGAACCGCAAATGCTCAACTGGTGCCGTACCTACCCCGATCACCACATTGAAGACAAAATCCGTGCCTTGGCTGCCGTGGTGGTGGAAGAAAAAGGCTATTTCGGACTGGATGTGGATGAACAATCCATGCTGATGTACGACATCCGCTTTCTGCTGGCCTGCCATCATCATCAAATTGCCGATAGCAACAGCTGGCTACAACAACACCAACCGCCGGCACACAAAACCGGGGCTTACTTTTACCCGGTCGAACACAATCTGGATTTGGCCGAGCTGTGGCTGTACAAGCGCTTGGCCGACGGGGACGTGGTCGAAACCATGAGCGGCTTAAAACCAACACCCGAATTTGAACACACGGTGCAACAAGTGCTGACCGCTTATACTTGGAGTTGATTTCAGGCAACCATTGTTTGCCCATCTGCCCGCAGCCAAGCACTCGTGAGCACTTTGCGCGCCATTTCAGCGTCACAGACGCGGATGCCGCCTCCCTACCACCATTGCGCCTCCCTACCACCATTGCGCCGGCATACCGCACCACGGCGGCAGGTGTGGTTCCGGTGCTTGGTTTTTCTTTATTTGACTGTTCACCATATCGGCCATAGCCGCAGATTTTTCAATTGGGAGTTTTATCTTGATGAATCAACACCTCAACGGGCAAATTGCCTTGGTTACCGGAGCTTCACGCGGCATCGGCGCTGCCATTGCCCATACTTTGGCCGAACACGGAGCCACGGTCATCGGCACTGCCACCAGTGACAGCGGTGCCGCCGCCATCGGTGAAGCCTTGGCACCATACGGTGGTCACGGCCGTGTGCTGCGTGTGGACGAAGCCGACAGCATCGAAAACCTGATTGCCGCCATCGAAACCGAATTCGGCAACATCGGCATTCTGGTCAACAATGCCGGCATTACCCGCGACAATCTGTTGATGCGTATGAAAGAAAGCGAGTGGGATGACATCATGCACATCAACCTGAAGTCGGTGTTTCGTGCCAGCAAGGCCGTGATGCGCAGCATGATGAAAGCCCGCCACGGCCGCATCATCAACATCACCTCGGTGGTGGGGGTAATGGGCAATGCCGGTCAGGCCAATTATGCCGCTGCCAAAGCCGGCCTGATTGGCTTTGCCAAATCCATGGCCCGCGAAGTGGGCAGTCGCGGCATCACCGTCAACTGCGTGGCCCCCGGCTTTATCGATACCGACATGACCCGCGCCCTGAGCGAAGAGCAACGCGCCCTGTTTGCCGGCCAAACCGCACTGGGCCGTTTTGGCGAAGCGGAAGACATTGCCGCAGCAGTACTGTTTCTGGCCAGCGAGCAAGGCCGCTACATCACCGGCCAAACCCTGCATGTCAACGGCGGAATGCTGATGCCCTGACCGGCCAACAGCAACACGGGGCTCGGTACAGCATACCGCCAGCGGCACATGGGCAATATTGTCCGTCCGCAATACTTTTAGGGGCGTGTCGTCGACAAGCTGGTGAAGCGGTGTTGTTACGGACTGCGGCTGGCTGCCTGCGATCGAAATTGAATTCATTCGCCCCGTTTTGTAACGCGCTCTTGCCATTCAGCACCAAGCCCGACGGATAACCGTCGGGCTTGGTGCTGAATGGTCTCAAAATGTCAGCGGAAAATCAATCGGCTTGAATGCTTCAAATCAAAACAACCGGTGTGCATCTTCCTCATCCTATTGGACTTGATGCTTGGCACATTTCTTACCGGTATCGGCATGAGAAATGCGCCAAAACGATATGCCTGGCTGCCAATCCGCCTAACTTGCTTGGCGGCTTAAATCGAATAATCCGGCTCCAGTGGCGCATACAATGCCGCTTCAATTCGCTCGCGGGTCAACTTATCGGAAAACAGCTGCAAAAAGGCGTAGGCATAACCGCGCAAATAGGCATCCTGGCGCAACACAATGTGGGAAAATGACGGCTCAAACAGATGTTCGGCACTGATCAAGCACAAGCCCTCGTCTTTACCGGCATCAAATGCCATGCTCGCCATCAAACCAATACCCAAGCCCAAACGAACATAGGTTTTGATGATGTCGGTATCGGCAGAAGCCAATACCACATTGGGCGGAGCAACCTGTGCCTGGGCAAATGCCCGTGCAATCCGGGCGTCTTTCTGAAAAGCAAACTCATAAGTGACCAGCGGCCAAGCCGCAATATCGGCCAATTCCAATGGTCGCGACAAATTGGTGAGCGGATGTCCTTCCGGCACCACCACACTGCGGTTCCACGCATAACAACTTAATTTGCGCAATTCCGGATGCTCGGCCACCAGTTCGGTACCAATGGCGAAATCGGCTTCGCCATCCAGCACCATGCGATCAAGCAATGACGGACTGGCCGGCAAAATCGACAACTGCACCTGCGGGTATTGCGCCACAAACTGAGCCACCACGGCCGGCAAGGCATAGCGCGCCTGCGTGTGGGTGGTGGCGATGGTCAGCATGCCACGGTCTTGGGCGGCAAATTCAGTGCCGATTTTCTTGATGTTCTGCACCTCACGCAAAATCCGCTCCGCCGTGGCCAACACCACCTTACCCGGCGCCGTCACTGCCACCATGCGTTTGCCATGGCGAACAAACAACGGCACGCCCAACTCTTCCTCCAGCAAGCGGATTTGCTTAGAAATTCCCGGCTGCGAGGTAAACAGGGCATCCGCCGCATCCGACACATTCAGATTCTGGCGGTAGACTTCAACGGCATAACGCAATTGCTGTAACTTCATTCAAGTATCCGGTTAATTGTCGTGTTTGTACAACACTTGAATATTGGGGCATCAAGTACACCGCCACCATCCGGAAAGACTCAAACCGGCAGACACCTGATGAAACGACTTCGCCCCATGCAACAGACTGGCATCATACCCTATTGCCCGGATGGCACCACCGGCAGTCCGAAGGGTTCAATCCCATAAATGCCGACATTTGTTGCTTTTGCGCAACGCACAAGCCCTCAATCGACGGTTTAAGTTGTAAATAAGTGACATACAAGCCGTTTTTGGGCATGATTAGGCACTAGGAAGCGGGTCGTCTAGCAGCTTCGTACAGGTGGCGCGGCTATTGACAGTTTGGGCTGAGATTCTTATAGTTCACACTTGATTTACCTGAGTTACCGCCCGGTTTGAGCGGCCTGTATATGGTACTTGTGTCGGTTTATTGTTGTTTCACAACAACATCAGGCACATAACAATTTTTTGATGAGGGAATAACATGACCAAACAGCTGAAATTGAGCGCCTTGATCGTAGCGATGATGGCTTCTGCCGGCGCGATGGCCCACGAGAAAAACGGCTACACCATTAGCCAAGAAAGCCGCGAAGTTGTGGTGAACAACTATGGCGAATGCTGGGAAAACTCTTTCCTGAACAAAGCCACCGATGGTTTGGCTGAGTGTGGCGATGCTCCGGCCCCGCAAGTACAAGAGCCTGTATACCAAGACGAAACCGTAGCTCTGTCTGCCAACTTCCTGTTCGGCTTTGACAAATACAACCTGCGTCCGGAAGCCAGTGATACTTTGAATCAATTGGCTCAACGCCTGTCTGACACCAACGTACAAAGCGTTCGTGTAGAAGGTAATACCGACTTTATGGGTTCCGAGCAATACAACCAAGCCCTGTCTGAGCGTCGTGCCAACACTGTTGCCAACTACTTGGTATCTCGCGGTGTACCGGCTGAGAAAATCAGCGCTGTTGGTCTGGGTGAATCTCAAGCCCGCATGACCGAGTCTTGCCAAGCCGAAGTGGCCAAACTGGGCAAACGTGTGTCTGCTGCCAAGAAACGTGCTGCTCTGATCGCGTGTATCGAACCTGACCGTCGCGTTGATGTTCGCATCCGCACCTTGGTTAGCCGTCCGGCCAACTAATGGCATTGCCAATGATCTGCAAAACCCTGCCCCTGTGGCAGGGTTTTTTTATTACTGTGCGGACAGCAGTAGCCCCCACTCCATTCTGAACCATGCACACTCCCACGCCATAACAATGCAAACATCCGGCGCCCCCATCCAACAGCACACAATCCTGCAAAGCAATAAAGCAATGCCGCATCGCCCTAAATCTGCTTCACTATTCGGGTCCCTCAATCGCAAGGCCAAGGCAGCCAATACTACCCCTTCGCTTGCTCATCGCTTATGTGATGTCGGTATCCACTGATACACCCAACACTGCATCTACCTCCGCTTATTGTCAAACACGGTTTCAGATCATCTTTGCTGGAGGCTGCCTGATCACTTGGATGCTTCAAAAAAAACAGACCGCAATGTATCTGCGGCCTGCCAGATTGGGTTTGATTCAGGGATTGGGTTATTTGAACAGCAATATGCCCAGCAGGGCCAAAGCCATCAGGGCCAGCCAAATATTTTGACGTTGCTGGATTTTTACCAAATGCAGATACGCATCGCGCATTTCCTGTTGTCGGCTCTCATCCACCAGTGCCGACAGTTTACGCGGCAATGCCGGCAAAATTTGCGCCCAATCCGGTGCTTCTGTTTTCAGGTTATGCCACAAAGCTTTTACCCCAACCTGTTCATCCATCCAGCGCACCAAAAATGGACGCGCCGTGGCCCACAAATCCAGATCCGGATCCAGCTGTCGCCCCAAACCCTCAATATTGAGCAAAGTCTTTTGTAACAGTACCAGTTGCGGCTGAATTTCAACATTGAAACGGCGACTGGTTTCAAACAAGCGCATCAGCACCAGACCAAACGAAATCTGGGATAGGGGCTTATTGAAAATCGGCTCACACACCGCACGCACCGCAGCTTCCAACTCCTCGGCACGGGTGTCCGGCGGCACCCAGCCCGATTCAATATGGGCCGTGGCCACCCGATGGTAATCGCGGTTGAAAAAGGCCAGAAAATTGATGGCCAAATAGCGCTTGTCGTATTCGGTCAGACTGCCAACAATGCCGAAATCCAAGGCGATATAGCGACCGTCATCGGTCACCATGATGTTGCCCGGATGCATGTCGGCGTGAAAAAAGCCGTTACTAAACACCTGGGTGAAGAAAATTTCCACCCCATAGCGCGCCAATTGCTTGAAATCAACCCCTTGAGCGCGCAAGGCATCCATGTCGCCAATCGGGGTGCCATCCATCCACTCAATGGTCAGCACCTGACGAGCGCAATAATCATAATAGACTTTGGGCACCACCAGCATCCGGCTGCCGGAAAACTGGCGTCCCAGCAAACTGGCATTGGCCGCCTCATTCATCAGATCCAGTTCGTCATGCAGGTATTTATCGAATTCGGCCACCACTTCTCGCGGCTTTAACCGTTTGCCATCCGCAAACAGCCGTTCAACCCAACCGGCCGCAAAGCGCATCAATGCCAAATCCTGCTCAATGATCGGCAAGATATTCGGCCGCAACACCTTGACCGCCACTTTGTCGCCCACACCACCGGCCTCATCAAACAAATGAGCCACATGTACTTGGGCAATGGATGCACTGGCCACCGGCTGCGGCTCAAAACGGGCATACAATTCAGCCAGAGGCCGACCAAGACCGGCTTCAATCTGGGCCATCGCCAAAGCACTGTCAAACGGTGGCACTCTATCCTGCAGCTGAGCCAATTCACGCGCGTATTCGGGCGCAATCAAATCGGGGCGGGTCGAGAGCACCTGGCCAAATTTAACAAATATTGGCCCCAGATTTTCCAGCGCCATCCGCAGGCGCTTGGCCGGTGCCTCGTCTGCCCAGCGCCCCTGCGGCAAGGCTCCGAGCAAGGCACGCAACCAGGCAATTCGAATATGCGGTACCAAGAGTGCCAACAACCCATAGCGGTACAGGGTGCGCACAATTACCCCAAAACGATGCGGCCATTTCCACATCGTCCCTACTCCGCCTGTCCGTCACTGTGGTGATCGGCCGGCTGCAACAGGCCATTACCTTCAGGCAGCGTCGGTTCCTGCTGTGTCATTGCTGCCTGTTGGGCTTTACGTGTGTCCAGATAGCGCTGAATGGCCTGCACCAACTCGTGAGTGCCCTGATGTGCCAGCGCGCTGATTTCAAACAATCGCGGGGTTTCGGTGTCGAAAGCAAACCGGTCGTCCGGCTCGGGAAACTGCCAGCCAGTAGCCTGCAAAAACGCCTGTCGGCGTTGCGCACCCTCTTCGGCAGACAGCATATCGAGCTTGTTGAACACCAGCCAGCGCGGTTTGTGGAACAAATCCTCATCATAACGGCGCAATTCATCCACAATGGCCAGCGCTTCGGCGGCCGGGTCGGTACCATCATCAAACGGTGCCAGATCAATGACATGCAATAACAGGCCGGTGCGCGCCAAATGCTTCAGGAAACGGTGGCCCAAACCGGCCCCCTCGGCAGCCCCTTCAATCAAACCGGGAATATCGGCCATCACAAAGCTGTGGTTTTCATCCAAACGCACCACACCCAAATTGGGGTGCAGAGTGGTAAACGGATAATCCGCCACCTTGGGCCGAGCGGCCGAAACCGCGCGAATCAGGGTCGATTTGCCGGCATTGGGCATGCCCAGCAAGCCGACATCAGCCAACACTTTCAGTTCCAGCAACAAGCGGCGGGCTTCGCCCTCTTCACCCGGAGTGGCCTGCTTGGGTGCCCGATTGACCGACGACTTGAAATGGATGTTGCCCAGCCCGCCCTTGCCGCCACGTGCCAAACACACACGTTGACCATGGTGGGTGAGGTCGGCCACCACTTCGTCGGTATCGGCATCGCGAATCAGGGTCCCCACCGGCATGTGCAATTCGATGTCTTCGGCACCGGCTCCGTAACGGTCGGCACCGTGGCCCTTTTCACCGTTTTTGGCCTGATAGCGTTTGACAAAGCGGTATTCGACCAAAGTATTGATGTTTTCATCGGCCAGCGCAAACACACTGCCACCGCGACCGCCATCGCCGCCATCAGGGCCGCCGCGCGGGACAAATTTTTCGCGGCGGAAGCTGACGGCACCATTGCCGCCGCGACCGGCCACCACTTCGATTTTGGCTTCGTCGATGAATTTCATATCAAACGTTTCTTGTTTCATGAAGAGTGCCGGTCAAACATGGACCGGCACTGGCAGATAAAATAGTCATTGGCAATCATGAGCGGCAGGCCGTACTTGTTGTCCATGGGCCTCTTGGCCATACGGCTCTGATCATCTGGTAATCTGCATCATTGGCCGTGGGCAGGCGGATACACCCGTTGCTCACCATCGCGAAACACCATGATCACCGATTCGCCATCATACGGCAGATCCACGACCGCCCGCCAACGCAGATCCGGATCGTCCGACGGGCGATTGTTCATCACTTTGGCCCGGCAAGGCCACGGTTGCTGGGCCAAGCATCTCTTGATGAACACCTTCATGACGCCGTCTTTAACCGTATAATCCACACCTACAGGATAGACTGCGCTGGCAACCGGTATCTGATAAGTCAACCGCAGGGTATGTGTGCCCAACTGCTGAGCCTGTACCGGTGCCACCATGTCCCGATAATATGGCGAACCGGCTGCATGCGCCATTGAGCCCGATGACATCAATATGCCAAAACATGCAACAACAGCGATAACACGACCAATACGATACATTATATGCAACTCCTGAGGCCTGATGCATTGCCGGGCATTCAAGTATACATGCCCAAGGCTGTCAACGCACGCCCAACCAGGATTTACACCTTAACCACCAAGGTGTTGGCCAACATATCTTGCAGGGTACGGTGGTCACGGTCTTCCAAAAACAGCATCACCACACAGGCCACCCAAACCACCAGCACCACCAACGGCCCCAATAACGGAATCAGACCAATGAACTGCAAAATCAGATTGAAGGCAAATTCACGCAACAATACATAGCGTACAAAGCCAGGATTACTGCCATCCTCCTTTATTACGCGAATGCCGAGCAAGCGCTTGCCCAGACTTTGACCGTAACGGGTCATCAGCCAGATCTGGTAACCGGTAAACACCAACATGGCCAGCAACATCAGCAACACAACCATACCACCGCTTTGCTCAGCGGGACCGGCAAAAAACGGTGCCACGATGGCTGCCACAATGCCAATCAATGCCAACGGCAAAAAATCCAAAATCCGGGCGCCCATCCGCACCCAAGGCGAAGCCAGCTCGACAACGACATCATCTTCAGCAAACAAAGCCTGTGTCGGATCCAGCACCGGGGCCTGATATGCATTGGCCGTCGGGCCAACCTGCGACCGGGTCTCATCGAGTCGAAAATCTTGCACTGTATGCTCCCAAATTGTTCGCCACCCATCCGCATGCCCTCAAACAATCAACCAAAATCCTTTGAGAGTACGCAACCTGCTCAGGTGCAACGGATGCGGTGCAGCGAAAATACCGTAACCAAACGGTCAAACAGCCATGCCGGGGATGCGCGCCGCCATCTGTCGGCCGGAATCATGATCACCAGCAGGGTACTGATAATAAAAACCCCGCCAGATTAAAGACGGGGTTGCTTGTCGATGGCCAGTACGGCTTACTCGTCGGCGCCAGTATAGGGACGCACACTCACCGTTTTGCGGTTCAGACGACCTTTAACCGCGAACTCCACATAACCGTCCACTTTGGCAAACAGGGTGTGGTCTTTGCCCATGCCCACGTTTTCACCGGCGTGGAACTTGGTACCACGCTGACGCACAATAATGGAACCGGCAGGAATCAACTCGTTGCCGTAGGCTTTGACACCCAGTCGTTTGGCTTCTGAATCGCGGCCGTTTTTAGAGCTACCGCCGGCTTTTTTGGTTGCCATGTTGAATACTCCTAATTAATCAAATTTAAGCAATTGCCACGATTTCAATTTGGGTGAAATTCTGGCGATGGCCCTGACGTTTCTGGTAATGCTTGCGGCGGCGCATCTTGAAAATGCGGATTTTTTCGCCGCGACCATGCGCTACCACTTTGGCAGTCACCTTGGCTCCCTCAATAAAGGGAGCGCCAACTTTTACAGATTCACCGTCAGCAATCATCAAAACTTCGGTCAGTTCGATTTGGCTGTCGAGTTCGGCAGGTATCTGTTCTACTTTCAATTTTTCGCCAACGGCAACTTTGTATTGCTTGCCGCCGGTTTTTACGACCGCGTACATACTCAACTCCATGAGAATTTGGTTAAATCATTCCGCAACAATGCGGAACTCGGCATTGTATGGTTATTGGTTTGTTTTGTCAAAATTTTATCCGGCAAGGCTGCCTGAAAAACCACACCAGCCGCCGCAGCCGCCGATGAAACCGGCACACAATGCTGCTATAATCACGCCCGCGCCGGCACCCCCAACCGTCCGGCCGCAATCACCACATACCACCGAAAACGCCTGCTCCGCCTCATGCTCGAACATCTGCCCTATTTCCAACAGCACCTCCCCACCGACCTGCAACGAGTAG
>JBHAET010000175.1:0-3970 GCA_041855705.1 Neisseriaceae bacterium | reverse complement strand
ATATTGCGGCCGCCCGCCGCCCAAGCGCTGCATCTGTTCTTCCCATACCCGTTGCTTTAACGCCACCTGTGCGCCAGCGTCGATGTGCTGCCAGGCACATCCGCCGCACTGTGCATACACCGCACAGGCCGGCTGCGTGCGCTGGGGACTGGCCTGCTGTACGGCAATGCAGCGGGCCAGCGCATGGTTTTTCTTGTCGGCCACCACCTCTACCGTGACGCATTCACCGGGCAGGGCGCCCTCAATGAACACCACCTTGCCGGCCAGCCGTGCCACGCCGCGCCCGTGATGATCGATGCCGGTCACCGTGACCTCTGCCGGCGGCGGCAATGCCGCCGCCGGCCGATTGTTGCGTTTATTGCCCACTTCTGACCCACTCCCTCAATTTAGCCCGTCCGCAAACGTCTTGTTTTGGCATCCGTCCACGGATTGGAGTATCATCGACAACTGTTTGGCCGATGACGGCATCCTTAACCTAACTCTTTCCCAACATGATGAAAAAACTTGGATTTGGCCTGTTGTTCAGCGCTTGGCTGCCACTGGCCGCCGCCAATACCCCGCTGCCCGATTTCGCCCCGCCGGCTGAAGGCCAGCAGGTGGTGATCAATATTCCCCAGCTGCGTTTGTTCCTGTTCCAGGACGGCAAGCTGCTCAAAAGCTATAACGTGGCGGTGGGCAAAAGCAACACCCAGACCCCGTTGGGCGAATACAAAATCGGTGCCAAAGCCTATAACCCGACCTGGCATGTGCCCTTGAGCATCCGCAAAGGCCCCAACGGCCAGCGCCTGACCGTGCCGCCCGGCCCCAACAATCCACTGGGACCGGTGTTTGTGCGCATGGGCGACCCCAAACTGGGCCTGGGTATTCACGGCACCAATGCCCCTTCCAGCGTTCCCGGGGTACGCAGTCACGGTTGTGTGCGCATGCAAAGCCCGAATGCCCTCGAATTTGCCAAAACCGTCAAAACCGGGGCCGATGTGGCGGTGATTTACCAAATGGCCAGCCTGAATGCGGATGATGCCGGTCATTTGTGGCTGGCCGCCTACCGCGATCCCTACGGCCGCAAAAATCTGGACCGCCAGGCATTAAGCCAAAGCATGAATGCCTGGGCACAAAGCCGGGGGCTGAACATCAACCGCCAACGGGTGGCCGGCATTCTCAACCAGCGCAGCGGCCGCTTAAGCTGCATTACCTGTACCTCGGCCCAAGCCAAGGTGAAAGGCAGCCTGCACGCTCTGGCCTGGGGCGCCGGCAGCAGCGAACTGGTCCAACCGTTCCGCATTGAAGTACCGGTTACACCGCAACAGGACGAAGTGGTGCCGGAAGGCACGCCGGTAGAAGTGCTGACCGACACCACACCCGCACCGGCGGAAGGCACTCCGCTCCAACCGTTGCCGGCCTCATCCGACGAAGCCGTTTTCAACCAGCTGATGTAAGCCGGATTGCGCCACACAACAGGCTGCCTGAAACATTTTTCAGGCAGCCTGTTGTGTTGTCTGGCGCAGCTGGTCTCAGCTGCGGTAATCGGCATTGATCGCCACATACTCCTTGGAAAAATCGCAGGTGTAGATGGTGGCTTCGGCGGTACCACGCTGCAAATCAACCGTGATGGTGATTTCGGCCGGCGCCATCACCGCCTGACCGGCCGCTTCGGTATAACTGGCGGCCCGGCCGCCGTTCTCGGCCACCAGCACATCGCCCAGATACACTTTCAGTGCCGAAACATCCAAATCCGCAATGCCGGCATAGCCGATGGCACACAAAATCCGTCCCAAATTGGGGTCGCTGGCATAAAACGCGGTTTTCACCAAGGGCGAGCGGGCAATCGCATAACCCACCTGCCGTGCTTCCTCGCGACTGCGCGCCCCGCCAACCGTCACGGTGATGAATTTGCTGGCCCCCTCGCCATCGCGCACAATGGCCTGCGCCAATTCCAGCGCCAAATCGGCCAATGCCGCTTTCAGGGCGGCACAATGCGGATGATCGGCTTGATCGATCAACGGCAGGCCGCTGCGGCCGGTGGCCGCCACCACAAAGCTGTCGTTGGTGCTGGTGTCGCCGTCAATACTGATGGCATTGAACGACTGGTCGGCCACTTCGGCCACCAGTTGTTGCAATACCGGTTGCGCCACGGCCGCATCGGTGGCGATAAAGCCGAGCATGGTGGCCATGTTCGGGTGAATCATGCCGGCACCTTTGGCCATGCCGGTCAGCCGTATCGTATGGCCGTCCAGCACCAGGCTGCGGCTGGCGGCCTTGGGCACGGTGTCGGTGGTCATGATGGCGGCCGCGGCAGTCACCCAATCGGCCGGCCGCAGCTGCGGCAGGGCAGCGGTGATTTTGGCCACCGGCAAGGGCTCCAGAATCACACCGGTCGAAAACGGCAATACCTGTTCCGGGGCATAACCGAATTGTGCGGCCACGGCATTGCACACCGCCAACGCATCATCCCGCCCTTGCTGGCCGGTACCGGCATTGGCATTGCCGGTGTTGACCACCCAGGCCCGGATGCCGCTGCCTCCGGCCAGATGCTGTTTGGCCACCTGCACCGGTGCGGCACAAAACCGGTTTTGGGTAAACACCGCGCCGATGCTGCTGCCCTCGGCCAGCTCGATGATCGTGACATCGTCACGGCCGGCTTTTTTGATGCTGGCCTGCGCCACATAAAGGGCAACACCGGCCACCGGTGCCACCATTGCCGCATCCGGTGCGGCCAGATTGACTGCCATATTGTCTGACTCCTTAATCCATCAAAATCATGATCTACAAACTGCCCGCACCATCCCGGCGCCCGCTTCAGCCACCCAGGCCGTGCGGCGATGTGTGCACCGATGTTTCAGCCGGTCAGCCAGCGATAAAACATTTGGCCGGCAATCACCAGCAACAGGCAGCCAAATGCCATTTTCAGCTTGTCCGGCGGCAGCCGGTGGGCGGTTTTCACTCCCAGCGGCGCCATGCTGACCGTGGCCACGGCCATGATTGCCGCCAGCGGCAGATACCAGAAACCGAGCATGCCGGCCGGCAAATCCGGCACCGACCAGCCGGCCAGCAAATAACCCACCGCCCCGGCCACGGCAATCGGCCAGCCCAAAGCCGATGACGTGCCCACCGCTTCGCGCACCGGCACATTGCAATACAGCATAAACGGCACCGACAGCGAACCGCCGCCAATGCCGACCCAGCTGGAGAGCAAACCGAACAGGCCGCCGGTGGCACCCAGTCCGCCGCCGGCCGGCAGCTGGCGGCTGGGTTTGGGTTTCAGGCCCAGCAAAGTCTGCATCGCCACCACAAAAGCAAACACAATGAAAAACAGCTGCAAACCCTTGTTCGGTATCCAACGTGCCAGCGCGGCACCGGCCAATACCCCGGCCACCATTCCCGGCGCCATGTAGCGCACAATGTCCCAGCGCACCGCCTGTTTGCGGTGTTGTGCCAGCGCACTGGAAAAGGCGGTGAACACCATCACCAAAAACGAAGTGCCCACCGCAATGTGCTGCGCATGGGCCGAATCAATGCCCTGCCGGTGCAACACCCACAGGGTAATCGGCACCATGATCATGCCGCCGCCGATGCCGAGCAGACCGGCCAAAAAACCGGCGGCCGCGCTGACCGCCAACAGGGTACTGATGGTTGTGATGTCCCACATCATGATGCGTTTGCCATTTCTGTTGTGATCAATGGGTGGTGAGATGTCCGCAGCCGGTAGTCGGCCGGCAGTCCGGACCGTGATCGGGTTTTTGGCATGCCGGCGGCCGGTATGATCATGCTTTCAAGCAGCCCGAAGGCTGCCTGAAAACACCGAATCCAGGGTCTGTTGACAATTGACCGGCGAAGCGGTTTTTTGAGGCAAAAACCGCGGATGCCAGGCAAAAAGCGCAGCAAGGTTGAACACCTTGCGAGCATTTTCAACGCCGCAGACGGGGATTTTTGACCAAAAATACCGCCGTTGCGTTAATTGTCAACAGACCCT
>JBHAET010000174.1:0-11740 GCA_041855705.1 Neisseriaceae bacterium | reverse complement strand
GCCCAAGCCACCGCCAACATCGACATGGTCAATCGGCAGGCCCAGGGCGCGCAATTCGGCAAAATAGCGCACCGCCTCCTTGAAGCCGAGCCGGTAATCGGCAATATTGGCGATTTGCGAACCCATGTGAAAATGCATCAGCCGCACGCTGTCGCCGAGACCGGCGGCTTGCAGTTTGGCGGCGGCCGAAATCAGCTGCGCCGCCGACAGGCCGAATTTGCCTTTGTCGCCGCCGGTGTCGGCCCATTTGCTCGAAGCCAGCGACGACAGCCGCACGCGCAGGCCGATGTTGGCGCGCACGCCCAAGCGGGCCGATTCTTCAATCACATAATCGACTTCAGTTTCTTTTTCGATGACGATGAACACCTGGTGTCCCAGCCGTTGCCCCATCAAGGCCAGCCGGATGAATTCGCGGTCTTTGTAGCCGTTGCAGACAATGGTGCCGCCTTTGGGGGCAAAGGCCAGCACAATCATCAGTTCCGGTTTGCTGCCGGCCTCAAGGCCAATCGAAACCTCATTGTTTTTCGGCACGATGATGTTTTTGACCACGCCCTCTTGCTGATTGACCTTGATCGGATAAATCGCCGTGTAGCGGCCCTGATAGTCGGCCTTGCGGATGGAGCGGTTGAAGGCGGCACACAGCTTGGCCACCCGGTCTTGCAGAATGTCGGGAAAGCGGAACAGCATCGGCAGCTTTTGGCCTTTGTGCTGCAAATCCTGCACCAGGGTGTGCAGGCTGACCGCCGTGTCCGACTGTGCGTTGGGCCGCACCATCACCTCGCCGTTGTCGGCGACAAAGAAATAGCCATCACCCCAGTGGTTGATGCCGTACAGGCTGGCGCTGGCCGCAGTATCCCAAGACATATCCGCTTCCTTTTCAACAGGACGCGCGGCTGCGCGCCAATGGCGGCGATTATCCCAGATTTTTTTGTTGGGAGTGCGGTTTTGTCGGGGTGATTGATGTTGCTGTGCAGTATTTTCAGGCAGCCTGCGGTCTAGACGCCGCACGGGCCGCTCAGTTGCGCCCGCACGCCGCCTTCGATGTTGTACACCCGCACCGTGCCGCCGTGCAGGGCCATGATCTGGGCGACAAAGCTCAGTCCCAGGCCGTTGCCGCGCGCACTGCCGTCGGGACGGGGCAGTGAGAAAAAACGCTCGAACAGGCGCGGCAGGGCGTAATCGGGAATCGGCGCGCCGCTGTTGTCGATGGTCAGTGACCAGGTTTGTGCCTGCCGGCTCAGGCGCAGTTCAATGCGCCCGCCGGCGGGGCAGAAATCCACCGCATTGGACAACAGATTGCTCACCGCCTGCCCCAGCAGCAGCGCATCACCGTGGGCAGTGATGTGCGGCAGTGGCAGGCCGGTAAGCGTAATCGGCTTGGCCGCGATTGCCGGCTGGCAGAGTGCAAGCGCCTCGGCCACTACCTGATCCAGCGCCACTTCGGCCGGGTGTTCCAGTTGCTGGCGGTTTTCCAGCTTGGCCAGCGACAGCATGCGGGCCACCAAATCCTGCATCCGGCGGTTGGCTTTGAGAATGCGCGCCACCAGTGCTTGTTGTTCGTCGCGGCGCAAATCGTCTTCCTGCAAAAATTCACCAGCTGCCTGAATACCGGTCAGCGGGGTTTTCAGTTCGTGGGTTAGGCCGTGGATGTATTGTTCGACATGCTGTTTGCCGTCCAGCTGTTGGCGCAGCTGTTCGATGGCGTGGCCCAAGCGAGCAAAATGCGGATCGGTAAAACGCGGGCGGCGTGTCGGCCGGTTGGCGGCCATGGCCTCGGCATAATGCGACAGGCGGCCGAGTGCGTGGGTGAGCCACCAGCTCATCAGGGCAATGATCACCAACGACAGCAACAGGCCACTGAATACAAACCAGCGCAATTGCTGGGCACCAGAGAGGCGGAAAATGTCAAATTGCTGCATCGGCTGCGCCACTGCCACTACACCGACAATCTGGCCTTGATGAGTGATGGGGGCGGCCACCACCATGTGCTTGGGGGCGGTTTTGTCATCGGCATCGGCCTGCGGATCAATCAGGCTGCTGCGGGCACCGTATTGGCCGCGCAGGGTACGGTACACGTCTTGCCAGCGCGAAAAATCGGCGCCCAGTGAGCGGCCGCGCGAATCGTACACCACCGTGCCGTGCCGGTCGGTGACATAAACATGCAGGTCAATCTGCTGTTTTTCCAGCTGGTAGATGCGGGCGTTGAAGCGTTTGTCCTGGGCTGCCTGAAAACGGTGGGTAAAGGCTTCGGTTTGCCACTGGCCGTTGTCGTCGATATCGGCCTCCAGACCGGCGGCCAAGAGGTAAGCCATGTCCACCAGTGTGGTTTCCGCCGACTGGCGGATGCTGACCTTGATGTGATCAAGCGCCTGGTTGACAAACAGCCACGAGAGCACCAGCAGCAAGGCTAGGAACACGGCCATGAAACGCAGGCCAAAGCTAATTTTCATGCTGGCGGCTCAAAGCTGTAACCGATGGCGCGATGGGTGACGATGGGATCGGCATCGGCGTGCACCTGGCGGATTTTCATGCGCAAGGCCTTGATGTGGCTGTCGATGCTGCGTTCATCGGAAGGGTGGTGGTCGGAAAAGGCGGCGGCCATCAGTTGGCGGCGGCTGAACACCCGTCCTGGCTGGGCCATCAGGTGTTGCAGCAGGCGTGATTCGGCAAGGGTCAGCGGCAGCGGCTGGTCGCGATAGAAAACCTGCATCCGTTCGGCATCGAAATGAAAGCCGTGCACCGGCAAATCTGCCGCCGCATCCGCTGTTTCAGGCAGCCTGCGGCTGCGTTTGAGCACGGTTTTGATGCGCGCCACCAGTTCACGCGGACTGAACGGCTTGCCAATGTAGTCGTCGGCACCCAACTCCAAACCCAAAACCCGGTCGATTTCCTCGTTCTGGGCGGTGAGCATCAGTACCGGCAGGGCATCGTCGTGGCGGCGGATGTGTTTCAACACTTCAAAGCCGTCCATGTCCGGCAGGCCAACATCCAGAATCACCGCATCGACGCCCTCCGCCAGCAGTGCCAGGCCGTCGCCGCCGCTGGCGGCGTGCCGGCTGTCCATGCCGGCACGGGTCAGGGCAAAAGCCACCATCTCGGCAATGTCTTGTTCGTCTTCAATCAGAATGATCAGCGGTCGGTACATGGGATCAAAGGTGTTGATGGGGGAAATTCGATGATTTTAGCCGCGGTGGCCGAATATGGCGCTGCCAATGCGCAAATGGGTGGCACCGCAGGTGAGGGCGGTTTGCCAGTCGCCGGACATGCCCATCGACAGTACGTCCACGGCCAGACCTTGTTGCCGCAAACCTTCCTGCAAGGTTGCCATGTGCCGGAACTGTTGCAGCAGCTCGGTTTCGCTGCTGCCTGTGCGGGCCACGCACATCAGGCCGCGCAATTGCAAACGCGGCAATGAGGCTACCTGAAGCGCCAGTGGCTGAAGTATGGACGGCTCCGGCGCAATGCCGTGTTTGTCTGCTTCGCCGCCAATGTTCACTTCGATCAGAACCTGTAACGGTGGCAGGTGTTCCGGCCGCTGTTCGCTTAAGCGGCGGGCGATTTTCTCGCGGTCAATGGTGTGCACCCAGGCGGCATACTCGGCCGCAATCCGGCTTTTGTTGGACTGGATATGCCCGATGACATGCCATTGGATGTCAGCCAGGTCGGCCAGTTCAACCGCCTTGTCGGCCAGCTCTTGCAGGTAATTCTCACCAAAATCGCGTTGTCCGGCATCGTATAGGGTACGGATGTCGGTGGCGGGGAAGGTTTTGCTTACCGCAATCAGGGTGGGTGCGGGCAGCTGACAAACTGTGGCAGTTTGCGCCAATTGTTGGCCAATTTGTTGCCAGCGGCAGATTAAATCGGACATGCGACGGCCTCGGATGGTGTTTGGTAACGACACAATACGGAATTATTTTACCCGAAACAAATTTTTTCGTTTGAAATGGGGGCAGAGTTGATTAGAATAAATCTTTACACAGATATTCATACTTAAACATAAAGGTGGGTTTGGTTTATGCAGATTACCGATTTGCTGGCATTTGGCGTCAAAAACAAAGCATCCGACTTGCATTTGAGCGCCGGGTTGCCGCCGATGATCCGGGTACATGGCGACATTCGCCGCATCAACTTGCCGGAAATGAACGATGAAGAAGTGGGCAAGATGATTGCCTCGGTGATGAATGACAACCAGCGCAAAAACTACCAACAGAATCTCGAAACCGACTTTTCTTTCGATCTGCCGAACGTATCGCGTTTCCGGGTTAACGCCTTCAATACCGAGCGCGGCCCGGCGGCGGTATTCCGGACCATTCCCAGCAAGGTGCTGACCCTGGAGGAACTCAATGCGCCGCGCATTTTCCAGAAAATTGCCGACACGCCGCGCGGTCTGGTGCTGGTAACCGGTCCCACCGGTTCGGGCAAATCCACCACGCTGGCGGCGATGATTGACTACATCAACAACAGCCAGCCTTCGCACATCCTGACCATCGAAGACCCGATTGAGTTTGTGCACACCAGCAAAAAAGCCTTGGTCAACCAGCGTGAACTGCACGAGCACACCCACAGCTTTGCCAATGCCCTGCGTTCGGCATTGCGTGAAGACCCGGATGTGATTCTGGTTGGTGAGATGCGTGACCCGGAGACCATTGGTCTGGCGCTGACCGCGGCTGAAACCGGTCACTTGGTATTCGGCACCCTGCACACCACCGGTGCAGCCAAAACCGTGGACCGGATTGTGGACGTGTTTCCGGCCGGTGAAAAGGAAATGGTCCGTTCCATGTTGTCCGAATCGTTGCGGGCGGTGATTTCGCAAACCCTGCTCAAAACCAAGGATGGCAAAGGCCGGGTGGCGGCGCATGAAATCCTGATTTCCACACCGGCGGTGCGTAACCTGATCCGTGAAAACAAAATCGCCCAGATCGGTTCGGTGCTGCAAACCGGCCAAAATTCCGGTATGCAGACTTTGGATCAATGTCTGCAGGCTTTGGTGCGCCAAAACCGCATCAGCCTGGAAATGGCGCGCAGCAAGGCGCAAAATCCGGATCAGCTGGTATAAAGGAACAGAAAACACAAAGGGCAAGCATGCCGTATCGGCAGGCCGTACGGGCCGTTCGAGAAGGCCGTGTTGGGTACCGGTCCCGTTGCCTGTGATGGCTTGGCGGTATGGTCCCTTTTCTGATGGCGGGGTATATGTCTGTGCAATATGCCGAATCTGGCCAAGCGGTCACCGAGTTGGTGCTGATGCAGGATCATGTGGCTGAAGGCCGTTTTCCTGACTGGCCTGCGGGCACGGCAGTCGACGGGCTTGTGCCGTGCCGCAAGTATTCGCGCTGGTGGCAAGGGCAGGTTGATGGTTATGACACCTATTTCCCCGCAGACATTCTCGACAACGGCCGTCTGGCCTGTGCCTACAACCCGACTGAACTGAGCTTGCCTGCCGGCAGCCGTGTCACCCTGTTGGCGGTGTTTGGCGGCTGGGCATGGTGTGTGCACGGTGAGCGGCGTGGATGGCTGCCGTTGGACAAATTGCAAAGCAGCTCATTTCCCGAGCTCATTTAGGGTTTGTTGACAATTGATCGGCGAAGCGTTTTTTGAGGCAAAAAACTGTCTGCGGTGTTCAAAATGCGCGCAAGATGTTCAATCTTGCTGTGCTTTTGGCCTGACATCTGCGGATTTCCCCTCAAAAAACCACTTCACAAGCCTTCTGACTGCACTCCCCGGAAGAAAAGCGAGCGCATCAATCAATCATAACAACACGCGGTGCCGACGGTACGGTTGAGATCTGTACGGGGATCATACCGGGTGACAACACACAAACACAGAGACTTTTCAGGATGACAGAACACAAAGCACCCAGTCAGGATTTGACCTCATTATTGTCGGACATGGTCTCCAGTTACCAGCATCCGAAAGAGGCGGCGGCAACTGAACCCGAAGCGGAGCCGGCGGCTACGCCAGCGGCGGTCACGGTTGAGCTGGTTTCGGCACCAGTGGTGGTGGCCGCGCATGATGAGAACGCGGCGGTGGTCGATGATGCGGTGGTCGAGCCGATGTTGGCGAACCCCGTGCCGGCAGCGTCCGAGACTGAAGTGGAGACGGCAAGCGTTTTGCTGGCGGTACCAGAAGCACCGGTGACCGATGTGCAACCGCCAGTAGAAGAAATGCCGCCTCTGCCGCCCTTGGCCGATGATGTGGCATTGGTTGTGCCTGATGTGGTGCTGGAACTGGAAACCCCGCACGATAGTGACGATGCTGGCCCGGCCAGCCAACCCGAAACGCATGCCGCCACGGCGGCCTTGCCCGAATCACCCATTGCCACGGAGCCTGTTGTGAATACTGCCTCTTCTCCCGAAACCGCTGCCGTTCAGGCAGCCCCGATGCAATCGGCTGCCTTGCAAAAACAAGGTCTGGCCGCTCCGGTACAGATTCATCCGCTGTTGGAAAAAATGGCCGTGGAGGCGGTGCGCCTGAATGCTTCGGATATTTTCATCAGCACCGATTTTGCCCCGTCGTTCAAAGTGGACAGCGTGCTTACGCCGCTGCCGCTCAAACCGCTGACCAAGGAAGAAGCGGCCAAAATCGTGTTCTCCACCATGAATGATGCCCAGCGCGAAACCTTTGCCAAAGATTTGGAGCTGAATTATTCCTTGCAGGCCAAAAACGGCGTCCGTTTCCGGGTGAATGCCTATCATGAGCAAAGCCGTATTGGCTTGGTGATGCGCCGCATCACCACCGAGATTGCCACCGTGGACGACCTGTTTTTACCGCAGGCCCTGAAAGATTTGGCCATGCAGCCGCGCGGCCTGATCATTTTGGCCGGTGCCACCGGCTCGGGCAAGTCGACATCGATGGCGGCGATGATTGATTGGCGCAATGAGCATGCTGCCGGCCACATCGTCACCATTGAAGACCCGATCGAATACATCCACCGGCCGAAGAAAAGCATCATTACCCACCGCGAGGTCGGTATCGATACCTTGAGTTGGAGCAATGCGGTGCAAAGCGCCATGCGTCAGGCTCCGGACGTGGTGTGCGTGGGTGAGGTGCGCAATGCCCTGAGCCTGGAATATGCGATGCAGCTGGCGCAAACCGGCCATTTGTGTTTCTTCACCATCCACGCCAGCAATGCCAGCCAGGCCGTGGAGCGGATCATCAACCTGTTCCCGGAGGAGCGGCATGAGCAGGTATTGATGGATCTGGCGCTGAACCTGGTGTGCATCATTGGCCAGCGGCTGGTGATCAAGAAAGGCGGCAAGGGCCGCCGGGCGATTGTCGATTTGCTGATCAACACACCGGCCATGCAGGATTATGTTTTCAAGGGCCAGTTCATGGAAATGCGCGGGCTGATGGAAAAAGCCGAGCAGGACGGCATGCAGACGTTCGACCAGGACTTGTTCGAGCTTTACTGCGAAGAGATCATCGATTATGACGAGGCCTTGCGCCAGGCCGAATCGGTCAACGACTTGCGCTTGCGCATCAAGCTGTACGAAGAGGGCCGTGCCAGTGAGCACATCTTTGAACGGGTGGATGATTTGAATTTGATGTAAACGGTTCCTGTTCGCCAAACCCTGCTGTTGCGGCAGGGTTTTTTTGTGATGTTCGCCCAAATATTCAGCTGTATTTATAAAGGCAAAGCCCGTTTGTGTACTACTTCTTTCATAATCAGCGTGGAATTAAGGCGGGCAACATGAGGTAATTTGGTGAGATGGCTGTCGTACAGTTGCTGAAAAGCCGCCATGTCTCGGGTGACCACATGCAAAATGAAGTCGGGATCTCCCAACAGGCTGTGTGCATGCACCACTTCCGGAATGGCTTGTAGTGCCTGTTCGAATTGGCGGATATTCTCTCCACCGTTGTTATGGATTTTGACCAGAATCATGGCTGAAAAATGCAGACCCACTGCCTGTGGATCCAAATTGGCCTGATAGTTGCGGATGATGCCGTTATGTTCCAAGTGGCGTACCCTGCGTTGACAGGGAGACAGGCTCAAGCCAACTTTGGCACATAGCTCGGTCAGTGAAATCCGCCCGTTTTGTTGCAATTGCACAAGAATTTTCTTATCTATGGCGTCCATTTGAAAAGATCTTGCAAGAAAAAGCCTCATGCTAACTGTTTTGGCAAGCACCTTCCAGCTGTTTTTGGTTATGATGGGTCATCAAATATGGCTGATCTGCTAAATATATTGGCGGCTGCGCCAATATGTTCTTGTGGCTGACTGTTGCATCTGGAAATGTTCGATGTTTCGGCGGTGCTCAGCCGTTCGGTTATGATCTTGTCCTCTTTCTGTGTGTAAGGCGGTTGATGATGTCTGTCCCTAAGGCTCCCGTTTGGAGCGAGTCGCAAAAAGGTTTGCTGTATGCGCTGGGTTGCTATACCTTTTGGGGCTTGTTTCCGCTGTACTGGTATCCCTTGCTGGGCCAGCCGATTGGCGCCGACCAATTGCTGGCACAGCGCATTTTGTGGTCGTCGCTGCTGTGTGCGGTGCTGATGACGGCATTGCGGCAATGGGTGCCCTTGGTTGCGGCATTGCGCCGGCCCAAGGTGTGGTGGGTGTTTGCAGTGTCGGCCATGTTGTTGGCGGTCAATTGGCTCACCTATTTGTGGGCGATTACCAATCACCATGTGCTGGATGCGAGTTTGGGTTATTTTATTTCGCCCTTGGTCAGCATCGCTTTGGGGCGGCTGGTGTTGGGCGACCGTTTGCGTCGCACCCAATGGCTGGCGGTGGTATTGGCCAGCATTGGCGTGCTGTGGCTGGCGGTTTTGGGCGGGCGGATACCGTGGGTGGCGCTGATTTTGAGCATCAGTTGGGGTTTTTATGGCCTGTCGCGCAAGCAGGCGCCGCTGGATGCCCTGCCAGGCCTGACGCTGGAAACCCTGCTGATGTTGCCGCTGGCCGCGGCCTATCTGTGGTGGACGGCACAGCAGGGTGCGCTGGTGTTTGGCCAGTTGCCATGGCTGCCGTTGTTGCTGGTGGTGGGTTCCGGTGCGGTGACCGCCTTGCCGCTGTTGTTGTTTGCGGCCGCGTCACGCCGCATTTCCCTGTCCACCTTGGGCATCATCCAGTATGTCGGCCCCAGCTTGCAGTTTGTGATTGGGCTGTGGGTGTTTCAGGAAGCCTTTGACCAAACCCGCTTTATCGGCTATTTATGGGTGTGGGCAGGCGTGCTGCTGTTTGCCTGGGCGGGTTACCGCCAGTTTCAGAAACGATGAGTGAATTGGCATGAAAGCAATGATTTTGGCGGCCGGGCGTGGCGAGCGCATGCGGCCGCTGACCGATACCTGCCCCAAGCCGCTGCTGCGGGTGGGGCGTGAATCTTTGATTGGCCACCATCTGCACCGTCTGCGGGCCGCCGGAGTGACCGAGGTGGTGATCAATCATGCCTGGTTGGGCATGCAGATCGAAACTGTCTTGGGCAGCGGGGCGGCTTATGGCGTGCAGATTGCTTATTCGCCGGAAGGGACGCAGGGCCTGGAGACTGCCGGCGGCATTGCCACTGCGCTGCCGCTATTGGGCGATGAGCCGTTTCTGGTGGTCAACGGTGATGTGTATACCGATTTTGACTTTCAGGCAGCCTATGTCGCGGCCGACTGGCTGCGTACCGAAAATGGCCTGGCTTATCTGTGGCTGGTGGACAATCCCGCACACAACCCGCAGGGCGATTTTGCATTGGGCGCAAACGGACGGGTGCATGCAGATGCCGGTTGCGGCCAGCGGCTGACGTTCAGCGGCATCGGCGTGTACCATCCCGCACTGTTTGCCGGTACCGCGGCCGGACAGGCGGCCAAGCTGGCGCCGCTGTTGCGTCATGCGATGGCGGCGGAGCGGGTGGGCGGCGCCCACTATGCCGGCCTGTGGCTGGATGTCGGCACCGTGGACCGGTTGCAGCAGGCCGATGCCTTGGCTGCCGGCCGATCGTATGCGGAATAACCGGCAAGGTGGCATGGACGATGGAGATGTGATTGCGCATTTTGGGCATTGATCCGGGCAGTCGGATCACCGGTTTTGGCGTGGTGGACGTGGCGGGCAGCAGCCAGCACTATGTGGCTTCCGGCTGCATCAAAACCCCGAGTGATGCACCGCTGGCCGAGCGGATTGCGGTGATTGTGCGTCATATTGACGAGGTGGTGCGCACCTACCGGCCCAGCCAGGCGGCGGTGGAACAGGTGTTTGTCAATGCCAACCCGGCCGCCACCCTGATGCTGGGCCAGGCACGCGGCGCTGCGATTGCGGCCCTGACCCTGCATGATTTGCCGGTGTACGAATATACCGCCTTGCAGGTGAAGCAGGCCGTGGTCGGCCGCGGCAAGGCGGCCAAGGAGCAGGTGCAGCATATGGTGGTACAAATGCTGGCCTTGTCCGGCACGCCACAAGCCGATGCCGCCGACGGTTTGGCGGTGGCATTGACCCATGCTTTGCGCAACCACAGTTTGGCGGCGCAATTGCGCCAGGGGCTGACCCTCAAGGCCGGCCGTTTCCGCTGAGGCTGCCTGAAACCGGTACTGGCCGCCGCAGCATGCCCATTCAGGAGGCTGCCATGAACGCCAGTGAACGCACAGCCTGGATTACCCTGGCTTTAACCCCGTATGTCGGTTCGGAAAGTTTTTTGCGCCTGATACGGCATTTTGGCAGTGCCGAGGCGGCGCTGGCAGCCGATGTTGCCGCCGTGAAGCCACATCTGCCGTCCCAGGCCCGGGCGGCTTGCCGTTATTGGCGCGGGGATGAGGCACGCCGTGCGGCCGAAGCGGCACTCAATTGGGAAACCAGTCATGCCGATGGCCGGCTGCTGTTGCTGGCCGATGACGATTATCCGCCGCTGCTGGCCGAAGGCATGGCGCCGCCGCCCTTGCTGTTTGTGCGTGGCGGTTGTCAGGCACTGAGCCGGCCGGCATTGGCGGTGGTCGGCAGCCGGCATGCCACCCCGCAGGCACTGCGCATTGCCCGCGATTTTGGCCGTGCGGTGTCGGATGCCGGCGTGGTGGTGGTGTCGGGCATGGCCGACGGCATCGACACCGCCGCCCATCAAGGGGCTTTGGCCGGCCGCAGCGACACGGTGGCGGTGTGGGGCACCGGTATTGACCGGGTGTATCCGGCGCGCAATAAAGCCCTGGCCCAAGCAATTACCGAGCAGGGTTGTGTGGTGTCGGAATTTCCGCTCGGCACCCGGCCGCTGGCCGGCAATTTCCCGCGCCGCAACCGCATCATTGCCGGGCTGAGCCATGCGGTGCTGGTGGTGGAGGCGGCGCCGGAATCCGGGTCCTTGATCACCGCGCGGCTGGCGGTGGAAATGGGGCGCGATGTGTTTGCAGTGCCCGGCTCCATCGACAATCCGCACAGCAAGGGTTGTCATGCCCTGATCAAACAGGGGGCCAAGCTCACCGAAAGTTTGGACGACATCTTGCAGGAATGCGCAGGACTGTGTGATGCGGCCGTATTGCACCATTTTGCGGCGCTCCCCGCGGACGGTGTTGCCGCGCAGCCTGCAACGGCGGTGGCGACCGGTGAGGATAACGATGTGCTGGCCGCCATGGGCTTTGCGCCGGTGCATCCCGACGAGTTGGCAGCCGGGCTTGGCATGGCGGTGGCGGATGTGTATGCTGAATTAATGGCACTGGAGCTGGCAGGCAGCGTGGCGGTGCTGCCCGGCGGCCGCTACCAGCGGCTGGCCTAGGGTCTGTTGACAATTATAATTAATTTAATATCATTCTATTATGGAAGAAAGACTGGTATTAACTGATG
>JBHAET010000173.1:0-4379 GCA_041855705.1 Neisseriaceae bacterium | reverse complement strand
CCATCATCACCACCGAGATCAGCAGGATGCGCCACCAGGCCAGGCCGTTGATCAGCGGGGTGGACGGATTGCGCGGCGGCCGCTGCATGATGCCCGGTTCGGCTGCCTCGAAGGCCAGTGCCAGCCCGAGGGCGCTGGAGGTCACCATATTGATCCACAAAACCTGTACCGCAGTCAGCGGCAGGGTCAGGCCGAAGAGGATGGCGGTGATCACAATCAGGGACTCGCCGCCATTGGTGGGCAGCATGAACAGGATGAATTTGCGCAGGTTGTCATACACCGCCCGTCCTTCGCGCACGGCTTGGGCGATGGTGGCAAAATTGTCGTCGGCCAGCACGATGTCGCCGGCCTGCCGTGCCGCATCGCTGCCGTTGATGCCCATCGCCACCCCGACATCGGCGCTTTTGAGTGCCGGTGCGTCGTTGATACCGTCGCCGGTCATCGCCACCACCTCGCCCTGGGATTGCAGGGCCTGTACCAGACGCAGTTTCTGCTCCGGGCTGGCACGGGCAAAGACATCGGTTTCGCCGGCCACCCGGCGCAAGCCGGCGTCGTCCAGCAGGGCCATTTCGGCACCGGTAAGGACCGCCCGGCCATTGCCGATGCCCAGTTGTGCGCCAATGGCGCGGGCGGTTTCGGCATGGTCGCCGGTAATCATTTTGACCCGGATGCCGGCGCTGCGGCATTGCTGCACGGCCGCAATCGCTTCTTCGCGCGGCGGATCGGTGATGCCGACCAAGGCCAGCAGGGTCAAACCGTGCTGTACATCGGCGTGTTGCAGGCGGTTGGCGGCAGACAGTGGTTTGCTTGCCAAGGCCAGCACCCGCAGGCCCTGCGCCGCCAGATCGGTAGCCATCCGCCGCCAGTAGTCCACTGCCAGCGGTGTGCGGCCGGCAGCCGTGTGCTGCCAAGTGCAAAAATCCAGCAGCACTTCCGGTGCGCCCTTCAGATATAGCCGCTCATCGCCGGTGCTGGCATGACGGTGCAGGGTGGCCATGTAGCGGTGTTGCGATTCGAACGGAATGCCGGCCAGGCGCGGCCAGGCTGCCTGAAGCCGGTCTTGCTCGAAGGCAATGGGGCTGTGCGGCGGCAGCCGGGCCTGTGCCTTGTGACCCAATGCCAGCAAAGCGCCTTCGGTGGGGTCGCCGTCCACCTGCCAGTGTCCGGCCTCGGTCTGGCGCAAGCGGGCATCGCTGCACAGCACGGCGGCCTGCAGGGCCTCGGCCAGCACCGGTTCCTGCTCCGGTGCGATTTGCCGGTCACCGCGCCAGAAGGCGCCGTGCGGCGCATAGCCGGCGCCGTCGATCCGGTAACGGGCATCGGCAGACACCACTTGCTGCACGGTCATTTCGTTGCGGGTCAGGGTGCCGGTTTTGTCGGAACAGATCACGGTCACCGCACCCAATGCCTGCACCGCCGGCAGGTGGCGCACAATGGCGTTTTGACGGGCCATGCGCTGCACGCCGAGCGCCAGGGCGACGGTCATGATTGCCGGCAGGCCCTCGGGAATGGCCGAGGCCACCAGTGCCACCACCATCATGAACATGCTGCCGGCGCCGATGCCGCGCAACCACACGCCCAGCGCAAAAGTCAGGGCGGCCAGCAGCAGGATCACCCATGCCAGCTTGTGGCCAAAGGCATTGATTTGGCGCAGCAGCGGCGTGGTGCCCACCTGAACATTGGACAGCAGGGTGTTGATGCGTCCCAGTTCGCTGCGGCTGCCGGTGGCCACCACCAGACCGAGTGCCTGACCGTACACCACCAGGGTGCCGGAATAGGCCATCGAACTGCGGTCGCCCAGTGCGGCATCCGCTGCCACCGCCGCAGTGTCCTTGGCCACCGGCAGCGATTCGCTGGTGAGGGCGGCTTCTTCAACCTGCAAATCGGTCACGCTCAGCAAACGCAGATCGGCCGGCACCTTGTCGCCGGAAACCAGCAGCACCACATCGCCGGGTACCAGTTCTTCGGCCGGCAACACCCGCCGGCGGCCGTCGCGCAGCACGGTGGCCTGCGGCGAGAGCAGGGAACCGATGGCATCCAGCGCCGCTTCGGCCTTGCCTTCCTGAATGAAACCGATCACCGCGTTGACGAGCACGGCCGCCAACAGCACGCTGCTGTCGAGCCAATGGCCAAGCAGAGCGGTGACCACGGCCGCAAACAGCATCACATAAAGCAAAACATTGTGGAACTGGGCGAGAAAGCGCAGCAGTGTGCTGCGCCGTTTCGGCGGCGCAAGGCGGTTGGGACCGTAGTGTTGCAGGCGGCGGGCTGCTTCGTCACTGTCCAGACCGTCGGCCAGCGGCCGGTCGGCATCCAGTGCCAATTGCGCCCGCACGGCGTCCAAAGATGCGGCATGCCAGCCGGCGGCCGGTGTGCGCAAGTTGGGGTCGGCTTGCGGGTCACGGTTACGGGTCTGCATGGGCGGCTCCTGATGGGGTGGACAATACCGAATGCGTTGGCCATCGACAGAACACTATAAAAGCAATGCCGCGGCCGGGGCTTGATGTGCATCAAGCCCCGGCCGCCCGCAGATTACCGGTTTAAAACTCGTAGCGCAGGGTAACGGTGAAATGGCGGCCCGGCGCGCTGAAGGCGTCGGCATTGGTGGCGTTGGAGCTGCCGGGGACCGAGCTGCCCAGCGAATGGTCGAAACTGCCGGAATAGGCACTGCGGGCCGCCAAATAGGAAATGTCGCCCCAGTCCCAGTATTTGCGGTTAAACAGATTGTTCACGCCCGCGCTTAAGCGCAGCTGTTTGGTCGGCTGCCAGTGGCCACCGATGTCCACCAGGGTGACCGGACGGGTGGGGTTGTACATCTCGCCGCTGATTTGGCTGTCGGATTTGCCGTTGATGCGGGTCAGCTGCAGGCCGGCGCCCCAGCGTTCCTGCTCATAGGCCAGACCCAACCGCAGCTTGAGGGGCAGAATGCTGTTGATTGGCTGCTTGCCCTGGTTGTTGTCGCCGGAGCCCGCCACATCGTTGCCGTTGCGGGTATAACCGCGGGCAAAGGCCAGGCCGCCGCCCAGATGCCAGTGGGGGGCAAAGCGCCAGCGGGCGTTGGCTTCGACACCGTAAATGCGTGCCCGGTCGAAATTCTGGTACTGGATCCGCCAGGTCTGCCGGCCGGGAATATAGGTTTGTGCCGTACGGTAGTCGATGAAATTTTTATAGCGGTTGTCGTACAAGGCGACCTGATAAGTCAGTGTTTCGTTTTGACCGCGGGCGCCGATCTCGAAATTGTGGGCGGTTTCCGGTTGCAACTGGCTGTTGCCGATGATCGAATAAAACCCGCTCATGCCCCACGAACTGGACAGTTGCTGGGCCGAGGGCGCATGAAACCCGCGGGCATAGCCGGCATAGGGCTGGAACAGCGGATGAAGCTGCCACACCACGCCGATGCGCGGACTGAGCGCGAAACGGCTCTGGCCGGCCGCCTGTTCGGGTGCCAGCCGGTAGTAATCGGCCCGCAGGCCGGGCAACAGCAGCCAGCGGCCGAAATCCAGGCTGCCTTCGCCATACAGTGCGGCGGTGGTGCGCACCGTGTCGTCTGCCGGCAAGTGCTGCGGCACGAACCGGCCGCTGGCAGCCGGCGCTTGCGCCACATCGTAACGCAGTTGGTGGCGGGCCAGTTTCAGCCCATAGCGCCAGGTCTGGTCGAGTGTATCGTTGCTGTGGCTGCTCACCGCCTCGCTGGACAGCCCCCACACCGTGTCGCGATGCAAGCCGGTATCGGTACGGCTGCCACGGCTGCCGTCGCGCTGGCGCAGATTGTCGGTACGGCTGTCTTGCCAGTAAATCTGGGTATCGATTTGCGACAGCACCGCGTCTTCGTTCCGGTAACGGTGGCCCAATGACACACGGCTGCGGGTGTTGCGGTCGTGGGTGCGGTCGGACTGATGGTTGGCATTCAGTTGCGACAGTTGTGACAGCCATTGGTGGCGGCGCAGGTATTCGCCGGTCAGGCTCAGGCGGTGGCGGTCGTTGAGCCGGAAATGGTGCTTGCCCAGGAAATAGCGGCTGTTGTGATCCTGCGGATCGGCCTCGGTGCGTGTGGCGCCGCTGCCGCCCACCTCGCCGCGGGTTTCGGTTTCATGACCATGCCGGTAGGTGCCCATCAGCAAGCCCTGCCAGGCACCGGCTGCACCGGCAATGCCGGCGCTGCTGCTGTAGCTGCGGTCGGCACTGTGGTAGCTGCCTTGCAGATAGCCGCCCCATGAGCGTTGTTGCAGCAAATCGGACGGCTCCAAGGTGCTGAAACGCACCGCACCGGCCAGTCCCTCGGCCTCGGCGGCGCGCGAAATGCTGGCACTGCGCAAGGCGGTGGGTTCGATGAAGTTGCCGCGGCCAAATACCAGACCGGCGGAGGCAAAAATGCGGCT
>JBHAET010000172.1:0-9554 GCA_041855705.1 Neisseriaceae bacterium | reverse complement strand
GGTTGCTCAGAAAACGCTGTATAGACCTGTTGCTGCCCCTGAAATTAGATGCCAAGACCTTTGCAAAATACCCATCTGCGGCGAATTTCTGCGTTGTGCGCTGGCCGCTCGTTTGCCTGTCTGTCGGATATGTCTGCACTCGCTGTGCTGCTGCGCCTTGAACTGCATCCACATCTGGAGGTTTTGCAAAGGCCTCACAGCGTTTTTTGAGGCACCATCCACAGACGCCAGACCAAAAACACCGCAAGATGTCCCATCTTGCGGTGTTTTTTTGAGCAAATGCAAACCGGCCATACCGCCGTCACCTTCATTGGCAACAGACCCTGGCGGTTCAACGGCCCTCATGACGGGCTGCAGAATGCGGCCAAGGCCGGCGGTATGTTGCCGCCGCACACCCACACCAACTGGTTGCCGTTTTGCATCGACAACAGCAACAGGGGGTCTCCGCCGCCCGCCGGTACCGCATACACGGTGCCCTGCTCAATGCTGACTTGCTGCCAGTGCTGTTTTTGACCGGCATCCAAGTCCAACACCTCGTTGATCTGGTTTAATGCGGCTCCTTTGGACAGTTTGGCCGCCACCGTCATTTTGGCTTCGTTCAGGGCATGCGCCGGATTGCCGGCTGCCAGCGCATCCAGCTGCTGGTTCAGCTGTTCGCCGCTATCGGCCTGCTGCGCCTGGTGTTGCTGTGCACGCATCACATAATCCTGATAGGCCGGCAGAGCAATGGCGGCCAAAATGCCTATCATCGGTATCAACAACAGCCACCATAAATACCCCAAAATCAGACCGGCCAACGCCGCGCCACCACCGGGCGCACCCATTTTGGCGCGTTTGCGCCCAATATGCCCGGTGATGATGGCCACCAGCGGTGCAATAAAGGGCAAGATCAACCAGCCCAAAATGCCGCTCACCAAGCTGACGGTGGCCGGCGTATTGCTGCCGGTATCAATGTTGTGCTGCGCCGCGCTGTTGTTGCGTAATGTGACTTTAGCCATTTTTCCCTACTGTGATTGATGTTATGGATTGGTGATGCCGGCAAATCTGCAGGCTGCCTGCAGCACTGCGATAAATTAACATCACGTTAAATTAATTTAAACATATTAACATAATTCATCAGCACAAACAAAAAACCGCTTCCGAAGAAGCGGTTTTGAAACACGGACGTGTCGTGGCAGCAACACTTACATCATGCCGCCCATACCACCCATACCGCCCATGCCACCCATGTCCGGCATTGCCGGCTTGTCTTCCGGGATTTCGGCAATCATCGCATCGGTGGTCAGCATCAGGCCGGCAATCGAAGCGGCGTGTTGCAAAGCAGTGCGGGTCACTTTGGCCGGATCCAGCACGCCCATTTCCAGCATGTCGCCATATTCGCCGCTGCCGGCGTTAAAGCCGTAGTTGCCTTGGCCGTTCAACACATTGTTCACCACCACGCTCGGCTCGTCACCGGCATTGGCCACGATTTGGCGCAACGGCGCTTCAACAGCCTTGAGCACGATCTGGATGCCGGCATCCTGGTCGGCATTGCTGCCTTTCAGGCCGCTGATGGCAGAGCGGGCACGCAGCAGGGCCACACCGCCGCCGGCCACCACGCCTTCTTCCACCGCAGCACGGGTGGCGTGCAGGGCGTCGTCCACGCGGTCTTTTTTCTCTTTCATTTCCACTTCGGTCGCGGCGCCGACTTTGATGACCGCCACGCCGCCGGCCAGTTTGGCCACGCGCTCTTGCAGTTTTTCCTTGTCGTAATCGCTGGTGGCGGTTTCGATTTGGGTGCGGATTTCCTTCACTCGGGCTTCGACAGCGTCTTTATTGCCGATACCGTCGATAATGGTGGTGTTTTCCTTGCCCACTTCAATCCGTTTGGCCTGGCCTAAATCTTCCAAAGTGGCTTTTTCCAAAGACAAGCCCACTTCTTCGGCAATCACAGTACCGCCGGTGAGGATGGCGATGTCTTGCAGCATGGCTTTGCGACGGTCACCGAAGCCCGGGGCTTTCACGGCCACGGTTTTCAGGATGCCGCGGATGTTGTTCACCACCAGAGTGGCCAAGGCTTCGCCTTCCACGTCTTCGGCAATAATCAGCAGCGGACGGCTGGTTTTGGCCACTTGCTCCAGCACCGGCAACAGGTCGCGAATATTGCTGATTTTTTTGTCAAACAGCAGCACAAACGGGCTGTCCAGCGCCGCAATCTGTTTTTCCACATCGGTCACGAAATAGGGCGACAGGTAGCCGCGGTCAAACTGCATGCCTTTGACCACTTCCACTTCGTTTTCCAGTGATTTGCCGTCTTCCACGGTGATCACGCCTTCTTTGCCCACTTCGTTCATGGCCTTGGCAATGATTTCACCAATCGATTCGTCCGAGTTGGCAGAAATGGAAGCCACTTGGGCGATTTCTTTCGATTTTTCCGGCACCGGTTTGGCGATTTTTTTCAATTCGTCCACCACGGCCACCACGGCTTTGTCGATGCCGCGTTTCAGATCCATCGGATTCATGCCGGCGGCCACGTATTTCATGCCTTCGGCCACAATGGCTTGCGCCAGAACAGTCGCGGTGGTGGTACCGTCACCGGCCACGTCGGAAGTTTTGGACGCCACTTCTTTCACCATTTGTGCGCCCATGTTTTCGAATTTGTCTTTCAATTCGATTTCCTTGGCCACAGACACACCGTCCTTGGTGATGTGCGGGCCGCCGAAAGCACGGTCCAGCACCACATTGCGGCCTTTCGGGCCCAAGGTGACTTTAACCGCATCGGCCAGAACATTCACGCCGACCACCATTTTGGCACGGGCGTCGTTACCGAATTTCACATCTTTTGCTGCCATGTTTTTTGCTCCTAAAACAATAGATAAACAGTCTGTTTGGTCTCTACTAGGCTGCCTGAAAGCCGTTCAGGCAGCCTCAAAATCGGGAAAATGCTTATTCGACAATGCCGAAGATGTCTTCTTCGCGCATCACCAGCAATTCTTCGCCATCCACTTTAACGGTTTGACCGCTGTATTTGCCGAAAATGATCTTGTCGCCCACTTTCACATCCAAAGCGCGGCGCTCGCCGTTTTTCAACAGCTTGCCGGCACCCACTGCCACGATTTCACCCATGTCCGGCTTTTCAGCAGCCGAACCCGGCAACACGATGCCGGAAGCGGTTTTTTCTTCGGCTTCCAAACGCTTTACCACCACGCGGTCATTCAAAGGACGAATAGCCATGTTTGATTCTCCAATTGCTTTGCGCATCAGCGCAGGTTAATCACAAAATAAATGCCTGATTTACAGATAAAAAACCCATAAAAACAGGCTGCAAACTGCTTGTCGCGGCTAAAAGTAGGGGTGAACAGCGGCAATTCAAGGGTGCGGGCAAAAATTTTTTTCAGGCAGCCTGCAATCTTTGCCCAAAGCCAGAGAGAAACGCCATTGCAAGCATGGTGGCACCACGGGCGCCATGCTTGCAATGGCCAACCGCGTGAATGCCTTTCAGAGACCTTTGCCAAATACCCATCTGCGGCAAATTGCTTCGTTGTCAGTTGGTAACCTTATGGGGTACTGCTCGCGCGTTTGCCTGTCTGTCTGATATGTCTGCATTCGCTGTGCTGCCACACCTTGAACTGCATCCACATCTGGGTATTTGGCAAAGGTCTCTTTCAATTTCAATGCCGGGCGGCAAACCACAGACCTTACGCACTAACGGCAAGGCGCCGCAATGCATCGGCAGCCATTTAGAACAACATTTTGACCTGAACCGGATTGCAATCGTATTGCTGCTTGAAGGCTTTGCTGAAACTTTCAATGTGCTGGTAGCCGGCCACTTCTGCCGCCCGGCCAACACTGGCGCCCGACTGCAATGCCTGGAATGCCCGTTCCAGTTTGAGCCGGCGCAAATAGTGCCAGATGCCCACACCGTGGTATTGCTGGAAATGACGTTGCAAGGTGGTGACATTGCTGCCGCACTCGGCTGCCATTTGCGCCAGCGACCAATCGTCGGCACGGCCGCTGTGCAACAAGGCCGTTAACCTGTCCACCCGCTGCCGGGTACCGCGGCGCAGTGTTTGCGCTTGTGTTTGTGCGGCCTGCCCCATCATCTGCCGGCAGACTTCGGCAAACAATTGCCACACCATGCCTTGACGGTGCAGCCGCTGCAACAGGGGCGGCAAAGGCGGCTGTTCGCGCCAGCGTACCACCCATTGACGCATCATCTCGCTCACCACAAACGGTTGCGCGCACAGATGCTGTGCCGGATCCGCCATCAACCATGACGGAACCGATGGCAGGCCGTCCGCCAGATGTGCCAGATGCTCGGCACCGACAAACAACACCAGTTCATCATGCTCGCCACCGGCCTCCAGCCATTTGCTGCCCGGCAACGATTGCCACAACGGCAACCACAAACCGGCCGGCTGCTCCACGGCATCAATCAGCACGGACCGGCCACCAATCTTTAGGTGCGTCCGTCCTTGCAACAACAGCACCACACGCAATGCCGGCTCAAACTGCACATCATTGATGTGAACCATGGCATGCCATGCCCCCAGACACACCGATTTCACCATCAGTCCCGGTTGCAAACGCACGGTTTCCACCTGCCCTGGCAATGAAACATGCGGTTGCGCCATCAGCATCGTTTGATCGGGAGGAAATTGTTCGGTTGGATCCATACACCACCATCGGCAAGCATCGTCAAAACGCAACCTTATCACATAATGATATTAATTATCATTAATTAAATTGGAACGCTGCCTGAGCTGAATCAGCTTAGCCACCAATTTCACTTAACCTTCCCCCATAAAACACATCATCACTTGAGTCACAGTCAACATCCTCATTACCTTGCCACGTGATCAGTTGATGTTCTTTCTGATGCGATTTGCACGCTGACCGATTGGCTTGACCTACGACACGCCCTTGGTTGCAAAGCGGATGGAAAATCCGCCAATCCGCTTTGGTTTTTTTAACTGGGATAAAATTTTTTTCCAATCAAAAAAGACCGCAATTTACATGATAAAATTAATGATAATTATTATCATATTTATCACAGCACACGATGATGACTAAAATGTTCTTAAGCAAACACCCGTACCGCGGCCCCTGGTATCCCTTGGCTACCCTGCCACTGGCACTGCTGGCCAGCTTTTCTCACGCCGAAGGCACTGAAGGCAGTGCCGAGCTGTCCACCATCCATGTCACTGCCGAACGACAGCTGCAACAGCAGTTGGGCAGTTCACAAATCTCATCCCAATACCTGGAAAAAACACCGGTCATCAACGACGTCTCCGAGCTGGTGCGCACCATGCCAGGTGTGAACCTCACCGGCAACACCGCCACCGGCCAGCGCGGCAACAAGCGCCAGATCGACATCCGCGGCATGGGCCCCGAAAACACGCTGATTCTCATCGACGGTAAACCGGTAACCTCACGCAACGCCGAACGCATCAGCATGCGTGGCGAACGCAACACCCGTGGTGATGCCAATTGGGTACCGCCCGAAGCCATTGAGTCAATCAGCGTATTGCGCGGCCCGGCAGCAGCACGTTACGGTTCAGGTGCAATGGGCGGCGTGGTCAACATCACCACCAAGCGCATCACCAACAAATTCGAAGGTTCGGTCAATTACTACACCAACCAGCCGCAAGACGATCAGGAAGGGGCCACCAACCGTGTAGGCTTTTATCTGAGCGGACCAATTGTAAAAGACACATTGTCGTTTCGTGTGTACGGCAGCGCCAACAAAACCGAACCGGATGCGGCCGACATCAATGCGGCCGCCGGCAACACCAATGCCGCCGGGGTCGAAGGCGTGCGCAACCGCGATATTGCCGGCCGCCTGCATTGGCGCATCAACTCGGCCAACAGCTTAACGCTTGATGCCAGCTACAGCCGTCAGGGCAATATTTATAACGGCGACACCCAAAACAGTAACGGTACCGGCATCACATCACAGCTGCTGGCAGACGGTATTGAAGAAACCGCCCGCCTGTACCGCCAAAGCTACAGCCTTACCCATACCGGGGCCTATGACAAATTCGATACCAAAACCTATTTGAGTTACGAGCGCACCCTCAACAGCCGCTTTCCCGACAATATGGCCGGCGGCCCGGAAGGCAGTTACAACGATACTTATTTTGTTGACAGCAAACTGACCAGTCTGCGCCTGAACAGTGAAGCTTATATTCCGTTTGAAGCCGCCGGCAGCCATGTGGTCACCGTGGGTGCCGAAGTGGTCCGCAGCAGTCTGGATGACCCCTACACCATCGGTTATCAGGGCGGCTTTGGCAATGTGGCCGGCCGCGACAATACCGCCAGCCGCGCGACCCAATCGGAATGGGCTGTGTACGGCGAAGACAACTGGACGGTACGCCCCGGCACCACGCTGATTCCTGCTGTGCGTTTCGACCACCACAGCAAATCGGGCGGCAACGTCAGTGGCGGCCTGAATTTCGCGCAAGCCATCGGCCAGAACTGGCTGCTCAAAGGCGGTATCGCCCGTGCCTACAAAGCGCCCAACCTGTATCAAAGCAATCCCAACTTCCTGCTCGCTTCGCGCGGCAACGGCTGCCCCATCGGCAGCACCGGCAGCTGCTACTTTATTGGCAATGACGATTTGAAACCCGAAACCAGCTGGAACAAAGAAATCGGTTTCGAATTCAACCGCAACGGCTGGCAAGCCACCGCTGCTTATTTCCACAATGCCTACCGCAACAAGATCGTCACCAGCCAAAACATTATCGGCTACACCGACACCGGCAATCTGATTTTGCAATGGGAGAACACACCCAAGGCCACGGTATCCGGCTTTGAAGGCAGCCTGAACATCCCGCTGCACGATACCTTGCAATGGCATAACAACTTTACCTATATGCAAAAATCGGAAGACTACCAAGGCAACCCCTTGTCCCTGATTCCCAAGCACACCATCAACAGCACACTGGCCTGGACACCGAACGAAAAATGGGATGCCAATCTTACCTTTACCCACTACGGCCGCCAGAAACCGCGCAGTGTGGCGATTAACCGCACCGAATACGCCAATGGGTTAGACAACAGCGAAATCGGCAGCTACGGCATCTGGGGCATCAACGCCGGTTACCGCTTTAACCGCCACACCAGTGTGCGGCTGGGCATCAGCAATATCGGCGACAAAAAAATCTACCGCACCGGCAACGGTGCCTTTACCTACAACCAGCACGGCCGCGCGTTTTACGGCAGCCTGAAAATCGGTTTTTAAGCTGCGAGCAGCCAAACATCTGCAAGCTGTCTCGTTCACCCCATCATCTTATTATTAAGGAATCAGCAACATGCGTTTATTCAGCATCATAACCACCTGCATGGCACTGGCCGGTTTGAGCACCATGGCACAGGCGGCCGGTTTCGGACACGAACAAAGCTACCAAATAGACGGCCAAGCGTTGAAAGTGGCCGACACATCAGCCCGCATTCTGGGCAATGAAGCGGGAAACGCGCCCTTGCTGGTGGGCGACATCACCGACGGTTTGGGCAAGCAGCCGGTTCCCGGCTACAAAATCATGATCATGAGTCGCACCTATTCTCTCGCCGCCGATGCCCGACCGGCCCGTGACGGATCTGGCTGGAGTGATAACCGCTACATCCATCGCGGCACCAAGCTGGTCATCGGCATTCCGGTACGCAACGGACAGATGAATCTGGAACAGGCACAACTGATCGGATTTGCTGCCATCAGCGATGCCGGTGCCGGCGACACATTCAAGGCAGAAGACAAAATCCGGCCGCGCGGCGAGCAGTTATTGAAGAAAGACACCAAAGTCACCCAGCCGCAATTGCGCCTGCAGGCACTGAGCCTGCCGGACATGCGCAGTGGCGAGCGCAGCGGCGGCGGCGTCCGGTTGCAGGCAGCCGTGACCTTGGATGGCCGGCAGATTCAAACCGGCATCAACAGCACCTTTACCGAATTTGAAGTGGCCAAACCCGGCTCTGCCCGAGGATTTAATGCCGATGCGCGCTTCATCAACCGCTAAAGTCGGCCACATGGCGGCACGGTGTTTGCTGTCTTGCCTGGCACTCTGGCCATGGGGAACGGCAGCTGCACCAGATTTGAGCCAAACTGCCGATTTTTCCGTACTGCATGCCGCACCCACCCACGGCTATCGGTTCCACACCTTGCCGTTTACTTCTGCCGACAGCTTGCGCAACTATCGGGTGTATGTCGGCATTCCGGATGCGCCACCACCGGCGCATGGCTACCCGGTGTTGTATGCACTGGACGGCAACGCACTGCTGGGCCAACTGACACCCCAACGCCTGCAACAGCTGAACCGGCAAGCACCGGCCATGCTGGTGCTGATTGGCCATGCCACCGATTTGCGCTTCGATGTCGTCGCCCGCAGCTGGGACTACACCCCCGTCACAGCCGATGGTCAAACCATTACCGACGCCCTGCATCCCGAACGGCGCAACGGCGGCGCCGAAGCCTTCCTGAACCTGTTGCAGCAACACATCCGGCCGGCCGTTGCCAAATTGGCACCGTTAAATCCCCGGCAACAAACGCTGTGGGGTCATTCCTACGGCGGCCTGCTGGTGCTGTACACCCTGCTCACCCGACCGTATGCCTTCCAGCAGTATATTGCCGCAGATCCTTCTTTGTGGTGGCACAACGGTGATTTGTTGCACCGTTTACGGGCGTTTGCCGCAACGCCCCCTGCACTGGCGCCGGTTCGGCTGCAATTACAGCACAGCGGCCAGCCCTCACCACAACCGGCAGCAACCGATGATGCCCTTTCACGGCGCCGGCAACAGGCCTTACGCCACACCGACAACCAAACCCTGTCACGGCTGGCGACGCAACTGGCCGCCGTACCCCAATTACAGGTGCAATACCGCCATTATCCGCAATACCATCACGGCCAACTGTTGGGCGCTTCATTTCTGGCAGCCTTGGATGGCCTAACCATCTTGCAATCCCGCCAACCTTAGCATGTCCACCGGAATACCATGAATCCGCATTCCCAATCCATCAAACGCGCCCGCCACATCCGGGTTCGCAGCCGACAACTGCTCAGTCCCCACCTGTGTCGCATCGTTTTTGATGGCGACGCACTGGACGATTATCCCTTTGCCTGCAACGGTGCCCACCTCAAAATCTGGCTGCCGTTGCCAGGGCAGGCGCAACCGTCATTGCCGCTTTTCACGTCACAAGGCCCACAATGGCCGGATCCTGACCAACGACCGATTGCCCGCACCTATACCCTGCGCCATTTTGATCCCCAGACACACACCTTGAGCATTGATTTTGTGCTGCACGACGAGTACGGCCCGGCCGCACATTTTGCCCGCACCGCCCGTCCCGGCGACATCATCGGCGTTTCCGAACCAGCCGACCCGGTACCGATGCTCAAACCGGCGCAACACTATCTGCTGGCCGGCGATCTGTCGGCCTTACCGGCGATTCATGCCATGCTGGAAGACATGGCCGCCGATGCACACGGCCACGTGTTGCTGCATCTGCCGGATGAGGCCGATCTGCCCGCCACCCTTTTGCCACCCGAGGGAGTCACACTGCGCAGCTTCGCTGGCGCCGATGG
>JBHAET010000171.1:0-3851 GCA_041855705.1 Neisseriaceae bacterium | reverse complement strand
GCCCGCACACCAGAGAGTCCTTCATGAGCACCGAAACCCCGAAACCTGACAATGCCCAAGGCGTCAAACACAAAGGTGCGGCCAAAACCGCCCGCATCCCCATTAAAATCGTGCCCTTGGAAGAAAAGCTGAAAAAGCCGGAATGGATACGCGCCAAGCTGCCCACCGGCAAGAAGTTTTTCGAAATCAAAAATATTTTGCGCGATCAAAAAATGCACACCGTGTGCGAAGAGGCCAGCTGTCCGAATATTGGCGAATGCTTCAGCAAAGGCACCGCTACCTTTATGATTATGGGCGACATCTGCACCCGCCGCTGCCCCTTCTGTGATGTCGGCCACGGCCGCCCCAATCCGCTCGACCCCGACGAACCGAAGAACCTGGCCGAAAGCGTGGCCGCCATGAAGCTGCGCTATGTGGTGATCACTTCGGTGGACCGCGACGACCTGCGCGACGGCGGTGCCCAGCATTTTGCCGACTGCATCAACGCCATCCGCGAAAAAAGCCCGCACACCAAAATCGAAATCCTGGTGCCCGATTTCCGCGGCCGGCTTGACATCGCCTTGGACATCCTCGCCCAAAATCCGCCCGATGTGATGAACCACAACCTGGAAACCCACCCGCGCCTCTACAAACAGGCGCGCCCCGGTTCCGACTATCAGCATTCGCTGGAACTGTTGCGCCGCTATAAAGAAATGCAGCCGCATGTGCCCACCAAGTCCGGCATCATGGTGGGTTTGGGCGAAACCGACGACGAAGTGCGCGAAATCATGCGCGACATGCGCGCGCACAATATCGAGATGATTACCGTCGGCCAGTATCTGCAACCGTCAAACGGCCATTTGCCGGTCTTGCGCTACGTTACTCCCGACCAATTCAAGATATTCGAGCAGGAAGCCTATGCCATGGGCTTTACCAACGCCGCCATCGGCGCCATGGTCAGAAGCTCCTATCACGCCGATGTGCAGGCGGAGGAAGCGCTCAAGGAAAGTGGCGGCCACTGAATCCATATTGCCGCCGGCCAACAAAGGCTGCCTGAACAGGTTTTCAGGCAGCCTTTGTTGTGCATCAAGCGTTCGAGTTTGGCCTGCTGTCACGCTGTCAACATCCCGGTGGTGTTGATCGTATTCGAACGATAATACGCTCGACCATGCCGGGATTTTTCACATCTGTGTCTGCCCGCAGGCTTTGGACAGATTGGCGGTCAGGCACGTTTGCGTTGTGACCAGTCGCGCCGCATCGCCTGCTGCAGCAGAATCACGGTAACGCTGCCGGTAATCCAGCCGACCAGCACGTCGGTGGGATAGTGTACGCCGAGGATGATGCGGGAGAGTCCCATGCAAAAGGCAAACAGCAGGGCGGCAACGGTCACCGGCCAGCGTTGCGGCGTGTGCCAGTAGAGGATGATGATCAGTGCGGCCAGGGCGGCGGCGTAGGTGCTGTGGCCGCTGGGAAACGAGGTATGCGCGGCTTCGACCATGCGCGGCCAGAATTGTGGGCGCGGCCGGTTGAAAAAGTATTTGGCCACAGCCATGATGCCGGCGGAAAAGAGGGCACCGAGCAGGATAAAGACGGCGCGCGAGACGCGGTGCCGTTGCCATTGCCAGCCGGCCAGCAGCAGGGCGAACAGGGCGGCATAAGGCATTTGGCCGATGATGTTCAGCACCAATGAGGCTTGTATCATCAGCGGCGTGGTGTGTTGGTGCAGCCACATCATCAGCGGTTGTTCGAAGGTGAAGCGCTCGTGCTCCAATAGGTCTTCGGCAATGTTGCCGGCAATCAGCAAAGGGAGGATGACGCTGACAAACAGCATCAGCAAGCGGCGCGGTGCGGGTATCAGGGACAGAATGTTCATGCCGGGAAGCGTGCCTGGAAAATGACGGTAAATCCACCCGATATGGCTGGCTAAGGGTGGCGCTTCGAATCCATGCTGCCCGCCAGTGGGGCGGGCAGTGGCGGGAGGGCCAAGCCTTCGCACGGCAGACCCTAGGGTCTGTTGACAATGAACACAACGGCGGTATTCTTGGTCAAAAATCCCCGTCTGCGGCGTTGAAAATGCGCGCAAGGTGTTCAACCTTGCTGCGCTTTTTGCCTGGCATCCGGGGTTTTTGCCTCAAAAAACCGCTTCGCCGGTCAATTATCAACAGACCCTAGCCGGTATTGCGCAAACCCTGTGCCACGCCGTTGATGGTAAGGTGGGTCAGTTGCAGCAGGCGCTGGTTGTCCGGTTCGCGGCGCAGGCGGTGCAGCAGTTTGACCTGCAGCCAGTTCAGAGCGTTCAGATAAGGCATGCGCAAGGCCAGGGAGCGTGCCAGGCTGCGGTTGTCGGCGAGCAATTGTTCCTGTTGCAGCAGTTGCAGCAGCATGTTGCGGCTGAGCCGGTATTCGTCGGCGATGCGTTCAAACAGTTGGCCGGCGGTGCGCTGGTCGGCGGCCAGGGTCAGATAGGCCCGGGCAATGTTCAGGTCGGCCTTGGCCATGACCTGTTCCATATTGGAGAGCATGGCGTGGAAAAAGGCGCTGCGGCGGGCCATGTGTTGCAGGCGGCCGAGGTTGGCGGGGTTATCGGCCAGGAGGGCGGACACGGCGGTGCCAAAACCGTACCAGGCCGGCAGCAGCAGGCGGTTTTGGGTCCAGGAAAAGACCCACGGAATGGCGCGCAAATCCTGAATCCGGGCCAGGGTTTTGCGGCTGGCCGGGCGGCTGCCGATGTTGAGACTGGCAATTTCCTGAATCGGGCTGGTCTGCAAAAAGTAGTCGATAAAGCCTTGGGCGGTAATCAGGGCGCGATAGTGGGCAAAGGCGCGATCGGAGAGCTGTTGCATCAGGCCGCTGTCCGGCTCTTCGGTGCGGTGCGGCAGCAGGGTGGATTCCAGGGTGGCGGCAACCAGGGTTTCCAGGTTGCGGCGGGCGTTGTCGGCATCGGCGTATTTGGCGGTGATCACTTCGCCCTGCTCGGTAATCCGGATTTGGCCGGCCACGCTGCCGGCGGGTTGGGCCAGAATGGCCTGGTAGGCCGGGCCGCCGCCGCGGCCGACGCTGCCGCCGCGGCCGTGGAACAGGCGCAGGCGCACACCGTGGCGTTCAAACAGGGCCACCAGTGCCTGCTCTGCCTGATACAGTGACCATTGGCTGGTTACGTAACCGCCGTCCTTGTTGCTGTCGGAATAACCGAGCATGATTTCCTGCAAATTGTCGCGGCCGGCCAGCAGCTGGCGGTACCACGGCAGGGCAAACAGGGTGTCCATCACTTTCAGGCAGCCTTCGAGGGCGCCAATGGTTTCAAACAGGGGCACGATGTTGATGCGGCTCACCGGCACGCCGTTTTCCAGCCGCAGCAGCCCGCTTTCTTTCAGCAGCAATGCCAGCGCCAACAGGTCGCTGGGTTGTTCGGCATTGGAAATAATGCTTTGCTGCACCGCGCTTTCGCCAAAGCGCTGTTTGATGCTGGCGGCGGCCAGAAACACCGCCAGTTCGCGTTCGGTTTCCGGGCGGTAGCGGACATAGGGGCTGTACAGCGGGCGCTGGGTGGCCAGTTCGCGCAGCAGCACCTGTTGGCGGGCGGTTTCGTCCAGTGCCAAATAGTCTTCCAGTCCGGCATGGGCAAACAGGTCGGCCACGGTGTCGGCATGCTGGCCGGCGTGCTGGCGCAGATCCAAGGGCATCAGGTGGAAGCGGAATACCGATACCGCACGCATCAAGTCGGCCAGCCGGCCTTCGGCCAGCAGGCGGCTGCCGTTGGCGCACAGGGAGTCGGACCGGGCGCGCAGGTCAGTGAGCAGGGCGTCGACATCGTGGTAAGGGATGAGTGTGCCGAAACGCCTGCCCAAATTCAGTCCCAGGTTGGGGGCGGT
>JBHAET010000170.1:0-3180 GCA_041855705.1 Neisseriaceae bacterium | reverse complement strand
GGCCGCCAAATCCGCGATTTGCTGGTGGCCAAACAGCAGGCCGGCGTACAGGTGCGGCTGATTTACGACTGGTTTGGCAGCCTGTGGGCGCACGCCTCCGGCTTTTTCCGGCCGTTGCACGCCGCCGGCGCGCTGGTGGTTGCCTACAATCCGCCGGCCTTCAGTCGAGGCATCGGCCTGATTTCACGCAATCACCGCAAAGCCATCATCATCGACCGGCGCACTGCTTTTGTCAGCGGGTTGTGCATTTCTTCGGCCTGGTGCGGCCAACCGGCCAAAGGAGTGGCGCCGTGGCGCGACACCGGCGTGCGTTTGTGCGGACCGGTGGTGCAGCAGGTTCAGGCAGCCTTTGACGACACCCTGGCCACCCACCGGCCCGCTGCCCGTCCGGCAACCGCTGCCACCGTGCCGACCGCACCGGTGTGCGGCGGCCACGCCCAGGCCCGTATCATCGCCACCACCCCCGACAACGCCAACATGATGCGGCTGGACCTGAATGCCGTCACCCTGGCCCAGGATTTTTTGTGGATTACCGATGCCTATTTCATGCCGACCCGGCTCTATACCCAGGCACTGATCAATGCCGCCCAGGCCGGCGTGGACGTACGCCTGCTGGTACCGCGTACCTCCGACATCCGCTGGATCGGCAATGTATCGCGCACCCAGTACCGCAGTTTATTGGAAGCTGGCATTCGGGTGTATGAATGGGACGGCAGCATGATCCACGCCAAAACCGCGATTGTGGATGGCCGCTGGGCACGGGTTGGCTCCACCAACCTCAACCTGTCAAGCTGGACCGTCAACCGCGAACTGGATGTTTCGATTGAAGACAGCGCCACGGTGGCGCAACTGATGGATGTGTTTGTGCGCGACTTGCAGCAAGCCACCGAAGTGGTGCTTGACCAGCACCGGCAAACCGCCCTGAAGCAGGCACGCAGCAAACAGAAAAAACCGGGCTTTCACTACGGCAAAAGCAACGCCTTGGCCCAGCGCATGCTGCAACTGGGCCATGTGCTTGACAGTCCGCTCTACCGCACCCGCGGCGTGGAGCGCGAAGAAGCCGGCGCCTGGCTGAGCATCGGCATCGGCATGCTGCTGCTGGCTGCTGTGCTGTGGTTTCTGCCACAACTGGTGGTTCTGCCGCTGATCGGCCTGTTGGTGGTGAGCGGCACCGGCACCACGGTTTCCGCCTGGCGGCAACTGTGGCGCAGCCGGCAGCGCTCCGACCGTAACCCGCAGCCCTGACCTGTGTTCAGGCAGCCTGCAACCGTTGCCACCATTCGTCCCGACCCTGCCTACCACAGCACCGGCTTGTTCAGGGCCAACAAGGCCATCCCCACGATGCACAGCCAAGCCATCAGTCCGGCAAAAGCGCTTTTGCCGCTGCGCGGCGGCGATTTGAGTGCGACCGTACCCCAGCCAATGTAAAACAGCAGCAGCAGTAATTTGATACCCAACCACGGCGCATTGCCAAACGGCCGCCAGCCGGTAACGTAAATCAGGCCGAGGCCGGTCATCAGCACCACGGTGTCGTTGAGGTGCGGCACCCATTTCAACCAGCGCGGCAGGGACTTATCCGGCAATGCCTGCCGCAGGCCGTAGCGCAGGCAGAACAACACAAAACTGATCACCACCACCAGCAAATGGCTGTGTTTCAACATCAGATACATAGCGCGACTTTCCTCCGGAACTCATGAGCCAAGCGACGGCCGATGGTCAAAATGACGGTGGTGGCAGCGCCGTACCGGTTGCCCATTCCGCCAGCGGCAAGGGCCGGCCGCTGTCGAACAGACGCTGCCACAACAGCACCAGTGCCTGATCCAGCTTGGGCGGCGGCGACGGATAGGCATACGGTGTCACCATCCGCCACTGGCCCGCCGCATCCTGCTCGGCCATCACAAAACGAAAATTATGGTGGCCCGGCACCCCCATCCGCAAATCGGTCACCACCAGCCGTCCGGCCACCGCATCCACCCGCAACCAGCCGTCGCTAAACCAGTTGAGCCGCTGGAACAGGGCATGCCCCTGCAATTGTGCATCCCAATGCCGGCCCTGCGGCAAACGGATCCACTCCGGCCGGTCACGGTCAAACCAACCGCTGACCGCATCAATATAGTCGCCCCGGTCGGTTTCGGCCACCACCCGGTACAGCACCGTATTCAACGGCAAAGGGGTGGCCATGACGCGCCGCACCTCAATCCCTTCTGCCGCCAATGCCTGGGCCACCCGCTGCTGATGGTGGTACTGGCCATACACGCCCCACAGCAAATACAGCCCGCCCCACAGCACGGTGACGACCAAGCATCTGCTGGCATGCGGCCGCATGCCGGCCCACAGGGCATAGCCACAGGCAGCCAGCATCGGCAGGGTGTACAACGGGTCAATGATGAACACCCCCGACCATTGCGCCGGGGTCACCGGCAACGGCCACCACAGCCGGGTGCCATACACGGTAAAGGCATCCAGTAGCGGATGGGTCACCAGCGCCAGACAGACACAGGCAAACAGGCGCCAGATGCTGTATTCGGTGTGCGGCCAGCGCTTTTTCACCAGCCAGGCAATCAGCAATGCCAACAAGGGCAGCAAGAACAGGGAATGCGAAAAACCGCGGTGGTAGGTCATGCCGGATACCGGATCAGCATAGCGGATCAGTACGTCCAAATCCGGCAATGTGCCCAGCATGGCACCGTAAAGCATGGCTTTGCGCCCTTGGTAGCGGCCCAGCACCGCCCCCTGGATGGCGGCACCGAGTACCGCCTGAGTCAAAGAATCCATAACACCTGCGTCATTCAATCTGCCAATTAATCGGCGTTTGGCCGTGCTGCTGCAAATAGGCATTGGCCCGTGAAAAATGGCGGCAACCGAAAAAGCCACGGTAGGCCGACAAGGGCGAAGGGTGCGGCGCCGTCAGCACGCAATGGCGTTCGCGGCTGACAAAACTGCCTTTTTTCTGCGCATGGCTGCCCCACAGCATGAACACCAGATGTTCGCGCTCGCGGTTGAGCGCCTCGATGACCCGGTCGGTAAAGGTTTCCCAACCCACGGCCGCATGCGAATGCGCCTGTCCGGCGCGCACGGTGAGCACGGTATTGAGCAGCAACACGCCCTGTTCGGCCCAGGCCTGCAAACAGCCGTGCGGCGGCGGGGAAAAACCCTCGATATCGGTGCTCAACTCTTTGT
>JBHAET010000169.1:0-3098 GCA_041855705.1 Neisseriaceae bacterium | reverse complement strand
CCCGTCCACGGCACTTGGTAGGCTTGCAGCATTTCCGACAGCTGGGCGTCGATGGTGAGCATACCGCGCATGGCGGCGGCAAAGGTCAGCGGCAGCGTGGTGACGGTAATGGTGAAGACCACGCCGCCCGTACCCATGCCAAACCAAAACAGTGCCAACACCAGCCACACAATCGGCGGCATACCCAACAGCATGCTGATCAGAGGGCGGCAAAACAAGCCCAGCGTTTTCCAATACCCCGCCAGCAAGCCGCTGCCAATGCCCAACAGCAAAGCCAGCCCGACCCCGACTGCGGCTCGGGCGGCTGTCAGCGGGATTTCCGCCAAACGGAATTGCCCCAATATGGCCACCGCCCGCTGCATCCACCCTCATCCACTTTTATCCACCTTAATCCCATTTATCTCAATTCCCCTGTTTATTTATCTCAGTAGATTTCACTCTCCCCTGGGGCACAGCTCTGGAAGTACATATGGATGGTACAAACCATCTATGGCTAATTGAGGTAGCAAGGCAAGCCTTCTCGCTGCTGCCTAGTCATACTGCCCATCTTCACGCAGCGACAATTGCTTGGTCATTGCAAAGAAAAAAGCCGATGAACAAATCACCGGCTTTTTTCAATGGTACACAAAGTGGTACATATTTTTTCTATAACCTTTAATTATCTAATAAAATTAAATAATTAAAATCAAATGTGGCGGAGAGGAAGGGATTCGAACCCTCGATACGCTATTCACGTATACACGCTTTCCAGGCGTGCGACTTCAACCACTCATCCACCTCTCCGTTCAGCGAAGCGGCGATTATAACCGCAGGCACCGCAATGCGCAATGCCCGCTATGCCTATTGTGACGCCGCTTGCGCAGCCGGCGCGCTGGCCGCTTCGGCCTCCCACGGCTCCGGTTCCGGTTCGGTGACAAACGGCTTGCCATTGAGTTGCAATTGGCTGTCACGAATGGTGATGTCGGTTTCCAGCATGCCGTCGGTCACTTTCAGGTAGCCATCCTGCTGCATGCTGCGGATGGTGCTGGAGACCATCAGGCGCACCGTATTGTCGATGTCCAGCAAGGCTTCTTCGCCACCGGCACTGTCATCCACGGTAAAGATGTTGCGCGCCTGACTCACGGCCATTTCTTCCAACAGTTTTTGCGGCAACTTCAGATGGATGTCGGCTTCGGTTTTGCGTAACAAGGTATTGATCTGCCGCATGTCTTCGGCATTGAGCCCCTTAAAGCCAATTTCGCCGGACACCGCCACCATGCCCTCCGGCATTTGCAAATCAAAGCGTTGCAAGCGGATAACCGGGTTATTGCTAAACAATCCCAAGCCTTCGTTGCGGGCGGCAGCCACCACCGCCTGCTGCATCTGCTCCGCATCCAAAGGCCGGGTCGACAGTTCGGTCAGCTTGTGTTTCAGCGCCAGCAGGCTGGCGGCCTGCAAATGTTCGGCACTGGCTTCAATCGCCAGCGGGCCATAGGCCGTATCGCCATAGTTCAGTTTGGCAAAACCGAACTGGCCGCGGCTGTTGATCCATTCGCCGTCCTCATTCAGCTCGGTGCTGAATGTCAGCTGATCCAGACTGACTTTGGCCGGCATGATGCTGCCGCTCGGATTGATGAAGGCGCCAATCTGCAAATCGGTAACCAGATTGACCAATTCATTGAGTTTGATGTCGTATTCGGCGCCCTGGTGCCATTGCAGGGTAAAGTTTTGCAATTGCAACTGACTGTTGCCCAAGGTGATCTGGTTGGCACCGTCACGCGAATGGGTACGGATGTCCAGGCCGCTGTACGACGCTTCTCCCTTGTCGGCCAGCACCATGCGCAGGCCGGGGCTGACGGTGTGGGTATCGTATTCGACAAAACCTGGCTGGTAATCCATCCGGCTTTCCAAGCCCTGCCACGCCATCTTGATGCCCGACAATTCCTCATAATCAAAGCTGGGAATCGACAGTTGCAACTGGCCGCCACCGGTCAGATACAGGGTATTGTGCAAGGTGGCCGGTGCCTGCTGGCCAAAGAAGCGCATCAGGATTTTTTCGGTTTCAGGCGTGAAGCGCAATTCGGTGCGAACCTGGGCACGCACCGGCGTTAGGCTGCCGGCAAACGGGCCGTGACGGACTTCACTGACCAGAGTAATTGGTTCACGCAAGACGGTTTGCAGATTGTCCGGCAACTGGCGCTGGACATTGGCCAGGAACGAGGGCTTGAACCGCAGCACCAGGGTTTCGGTGGACGAGAACCAGCCACGCTGGTATTCGTGACGCTCGACCGCCAGAAAAGAGGTTTGGGCCAGCAGTGTCTGCTGCTGTTTGAGGCTGGCTTCGGCCTTGATGCCCAAATAATAAGGCAGCCCCGCCAATACCAACAGCAGCACCACGGCCACGGCCAAAGCCGCTGCCCACCAACGTTGTTTCATACGCATACCATGTCCGAATGGCTTCAAAAACGGCCTAGCATACCACCAAACCATGATTTTGTGGCAAACGCCAGCCGAAACCGGAGCATGGTAAAGCCCGATCCGAACAGTGCCGCCGGGCCCGGCAACACCGAACTGTATTGATACCGCCCTGCTTTGCCAAGCAAGGTAAAGTTAGCACAATTCGGCCTGTGGCATGCCGTTTGTCCGTATAATCCGTCACAGCCATTTGGCTCATGAATTGACCTTAAGGAACCCCGGTAAATGCTCGATTTTCTCAGTCACGGCCTGCTCAACCTGCCCTGGTGGGGCCTGTTGCTGTGCACACTGGTACTCACCCAAATCACCATTGCGGCCGTTACCCTGTACCTGCACCGCAGCCAGGCACATCGCGGTGTCGATTTTCATCCGATTGTCAGCCATTTTTTCCGTTTCTGGCTGTGGCTGACCACCGGCATGCAGACCAAGCAATGGGTGGCCATCCACCGCAAACACCATGCCCGCTGCGAAACCGAGGCGGATCCGCATTCGCCGCAAGTATTGGGTTTGAAAACGGTGTTGTGGCAGGGTGCCGAACTGTATCGCCAGGCCGCCACCGATGAAGCCATGTTGGCCCAGTTTGGCAAAGGCACTCCCGATGACTGGATGGAACGCCGGCTCTACAGCCGCCATCCCTCCTTGGG
>JBHAET010000168.1:0-11235 GCA_041855705.1 Neisseriaceae bacterium | reverse complement strand
TTTCAGGCGATATAAGATTCCTGTGAAAATATTTCTTAAATTTGGTTTGTCATAGATATTCAAATCTAGGATAATAGGCTTTAGTTTCAACCAAAGCTTGTCATTAAGTAATGTTGAAGCATAAGAATAGAGAGTTAGTATTATTTTTTGCGATTACATTTTACTACTCTCTATTTTTTTATTTCAAATGTTCAACAGACCCTAATTATATTTATTTTGTTCATCATTTTTATTGTTTATCTGACAGTAGTAGTCAATCATAAATTTTACCCCTTAAACAAAGGAGAAAGATTCTTTTCTCAAGAGTTCAGAGTTAATCTAGGGGATAAAAATATTGACTTACCTATAATCCATATCCCCCAAAAAGAAGAATATTTAATCGCAATGGAGTTTTCAAATGCATCTGGCAATTCAATTGATAAAGATTCATTTTGCAATAATCATGAAATTAATGATTTAAAAATCATATTAAATATCAATCAAAATAATACAGAAACTCTATCGCCATGCGACCAATGGCCCACCGTAAAAAAATTTCAAAAAGACGATTTAATTAATATTAAAATTAATCATGTTGATTCTGATTTGGAAAATATATATTTAGATATCAAAATACGCTCTTTTGGAAATCCTAAGTAATCTTAATAACTTAAAATGTAAAATCGACTGCAAAGCGCAGCGCAGCTGGCGGATACGTGTGCTTCCGGATGATTATTAGTCTTAATAAATATTCAATATCAATTATTTATTGAAATTTTGAATTTGTCAGAAAATAAATGGTTGGGGATTTTTGATGAGTTGAAAAGTGTAAACAACCCGACTTTTTCCAATACCTCAGGCTGCCTGAAACACCATACAGCCGTTGTGCCGGCAATCCAGATTCTGCCAAAACAAAACGGGCGGCGGGCAAAATGCCCACCGCCCGTTTTGTCGTACCGGCTGTTCTATTCCGCCACCCGGATTTGCTGCAAAAAGCGCTGGGTGCGCTCATGGCGGGGCTGGGCAAACAAGGTGGCCGGCGAGCCTTGCTCGACAATCACACCGTCGTCCATCACCACCACCGTGTCGGCCACTTCCAGCGCAAATTTGATTTCGTGGGTCACCACCACCATGGTCCAGCCTTCACCGGCCAGGGTTTTCATGGTGCTTAACACGTCCTGCACCAGCTCGGGGTCGAGTGCGGAAGTCGGCTCGTCAAACAGCATCAATTCCGGCCGGATGGCCAGCGCCCGGGCAATGCCGACGCGCTGTTGCTGGCCGCCGGAGAGCTGGTAGGGATAGTGGTCGGCCTTGTCGCCGAGGCCGACTTTTTCCAAGAGCTGCAATGCAGCGGCCCGTGCCGCATCCGGCGACTGCCCCTGCACCGCCACCGGCCCTTCCATCACGTTTTCCAGTGCGGTTTTGTGCGGAAACAGGTTGTATTGCTGGAACACCATGCCCGATTTGCGGCGCAGGGCCAGAATGTCTTTTTTCGACGGCTTGCGGGCAAAGTCAATCCGCAGCGGGGCGGTGCCGTCAAACGCCACCGTGCCCTGCTGCGGCATTTCCAGTGCGTTCAGGCAACGCAAGAAAGTGGTTTTGCCGGAGCCGGACGGGCCGAGAATCACCACCACGCTGCCTTTGGCCACATTCAGGTCGATGCCGCGCAAAATGGCATTGCTGCCGAACGATTTGTGAAGGTTGCGGATTTCAATCATGGGCTTGCTCACTTGGCCACATAGCGGTCGAGCCGCTGTTCCAACTTGGCCTGGATCATGAACAGGACAAAGCAGAATGCCCAGTAAATCAGGCCGGCTTCAATATACACCGGCAAAAAGTCGTAACTGGCATTGGCGGTCTGCTGTGCCACGCGAAACAGTTCGGTGATGGTCACCACCGATGCCAGCGAGGTGTCTTTGAACAGGCTGATAAAGGTGTTGCTCAAGGGCGGCACCGATACGCGGAACGCTTGCGGCATGATGATGCGGCGGAAGGTTTGCATATAGGTCATGCCGATGGAAAAACCGGCTTCCCACTGCCCTTTGGGCACCGACAGGATGGCGGCGCGGATGGTTTCCGACGCATAGGCGCCGATGTTGAGCGAAAAGCCGATAATGGCGGTCGGCAACGGATCAAGGGTGATGCCGATGGCCGGCAGGCCGTAGAACACCACCATCAGCTGCACCAGCATCGGAGTGCCGCGGATGGCGGAAACATAGAATTTGATCGCCAAGAGCAACAGGCGGTAGAGCCAGCCGGAAGCGGGCACCACCCGCACCAGGGCCACCCCCAGTGCAATCAGCAGACCGAGAATGAACGAAACGATGGCCAGCGGAATCGAGTACAAAAATCCCGCCTTGACCATCGGCCAAAATGCGTTGATGACCAAAGTCGCACGTTCTTCGGTCATCAACGGCAGTGCACTTAAAAAATCACTGATCACTGCACAATCACTTCACGCTGACATCGGCACCAAAAAATTGCTCGCCCAGTTTTTTCAGCGTGCCGTCCTGGCGCAGCTCCTCCACCGCCGCACTCAGCTTGGCCACCGCTTCGTCATTGCCTTTATTGACAACAAAACCGGCACCCAGCTTCTCTTCCGGCGGGGCGGTCCACACGATTTTCAGGCCGGAATCGGGGGTTTTCTTCAGGTAGTCGAGCAAGGCCAGCGAGTCGTTAAACGTAAAGTCGGCGCGTTTTTGCTGAACCAGCGCCAGCGCTTGGGCCATACCGTCCACCGGCACCACATTGGCACCGGCTTTTTGCGCCATTTCGCCATAGTTGCTGCTCAGGGTTTGTGCCGCCGACAGACCCTTCATGTCGGCCGGGGTTTTGATGCGGTCGTCATCGCTGCGGCTTAAGGCCATCGGGCCGGAATAACTGTAGTCGGCCGTCTTGTCGAAAGTGGCCTGGCGTTCAGGCGTGGTCAGGCTCACCTGGTTGGCCACCAGATCAAAACGGCCCGCTTTCAGACCGGCGAGCATGGCATCCCACTGGGTTTCCTTGAATTCAACCGTAAAGCCCAGTTTGGCGGCCACGGCACGGGTGACTTCCACATCGTAGCCGGTCAGCTTGCCGCTTTCATCGTGATAGGTAAACGGCGCATAAGTGCCTTCGGTGCCCACCGTAATGGTGCCTTTGTTGTTGATGCGATCCAGCAGCGAGCCGCCGGCGGCCGGGGCTGACGATGCCGAGGCGGCCGAAGCCGCCGGCGCCGAAGCGGCAGAACCGCTGCTGCCCTGATTGCCGCAAGCGGCCAAAACCAAAGCAGCCACGCTGCCGAGAACGAGTTTTTTCAACATGATGTTTCCTGAATGGCAAAGAAAGACGCGGATTGTACGGGATTCATCCGGCCAAGACAAAGAACGCTTGCTTCTATAAGGCAATGCGTTTGGTGCTATGGCACGGCCAACGGCGGCGGCCTGGGGACGCAAACGGCAAAGACCGGACAAGTCTTTGTGCTGTTTACCCTGTGCCAAGGACAATAGCGGAACCGACCGACAAGGCGACAGCATGCCATCAGCCGGCTGAGGCCCGGACAAGCTGCCCAAATACGGATGCCGTTGAAGGCGCAGACAAATCCTCAAATGCGCCGCAAGCCGCAAATGGCTATTTTGCCCGGCTCCCAACTGCTTGCCGCACAATGGCCGATGACGCACCGGCGACGGTACCGATCAGGCAAACGGCTGGTAGGCGGCGGCCAGTTCGTCCAGCCAGGCGGCCCCTTCACTGATTTCCACCACCGTCGGCACCGTAGCGGATCGCGCCTGCTGCAAAGCCTGCTGCAAGGCGGCCACGCTGTTGGGTGCGGCATAATGCGCGCCCATGCCGCGGCTGATCAGGGCAAAATCGGGGATGCGGATGTCCACGCCGATGGCCGGCAGGCCGCGCCGCTGCATATAGCGCCGGATTTCGTCGTAGCCCTGGTTGTTCCACACCAGCAACAGCAAGGGCACCCCGGCCTCCACCCCGGAGATCAATTCGCTCAGGGTAAATTGCAGGCCCCCGTCGCCCACCAGCGCCACAACCGGTCGGCCGGTGGCCAAGGCGGCACCGATGCCGGCCGGCAAGGCATAACCCAGGGTGCCATAGCCGGTGGCCGCATTAAACCAGCTGCCCGGTGCCAGCGCTTCGTAACCGTGGTTGCCGCTGTACACCGGCTGGGTGGAATCGCCCACCACCACCGCATCCGGCCATTGCCGGCGCAACCATTGCAGCAGGCCCAGTTGCGCTTGCCAGGCCGGCGGAAAATCGGCTGCCGCCGCCGCACGCACCGCGGCGGCACGCGCGGCACCGTTGCGCTGCCACGGCTGCTGCCGGTTGCCATCGCGCAGGCGGCGGTTCAGGCCGTCCAGCACGGCGGCGGCATCACCCAGTACCGCCACCGAGCTGAGCAGCGGGCGGTTCAGCTGTGCCGGATCAATATCGGCGCGGATCAGGCGGCCGTTGATGCGCATGCCGCCATCGAACACCACATCGTAATCGGTCTCGCCCAATTCGGTGCCGACGGCCAGTACCACATCGGCTTCGGCCAGCAATTGGCGGAACGCCGGCAATGACTGGTTGCTGCCGGTACTCAACGGGTGTCCCGGCGGCAACAAGCCCTTGGCATTGATGGTCAGCGCCACCGGCGCATCCAGGGTTTCGGCCAAGGCCTGTGCCTCGGCCGCTGCCCGGCGGCAACCGCCGCCATACAGCACCACCGGTTGCCGGGCATCCGCCAGCAAGGCTGCGGCCTGATCCAGCGAATGCGGATGCGGTTGCGGCGGCAGCGGCAACGCGGCGGTCTGCACCGGCACATGGCCGGCTTCGGCACGAATCACATCCAGCGGCAACTGGATGTGCACCGGCTGCGGCCGGCTGCCGGCAAACAGGGTAAAGGCCCGGGCCAGCACCTTGGGCAGCTCTTCCGGCCGCCAGACGGTTTGGCTGAAGGCGCACACCTGGCTGACCAATGCCTGCTGGTTGTCCAATTCGTGCAAATGGCCTTCGCCGCTGCCGCCGGTGTGAATCGGATTGACACTGGAAATCACCAGCATCGGCACCGAATCGGCCTTGGCCTGCGCCATGGCGGTGAGGATGTTGCTCATCCCCGGCCCGGTGATGATCCAGCACACGCCGGGCTTGCCCGATACCCGGGCATAGCCGTCGGCCATAAAACCGGCGCCCTGCTCGTGGCGCGGGGTAATGTGGCGGATGCCGCTGGCCGGCAAACCACGGTACAACTCCACCGTGTGTACGCCGGGAATGCCGAACACCAGTTCCACACCATAGGCCCGCAGCAAACGGGTGAGCAATTCGCCGCAGGTATAAGATTCGTTTGTTGCACTCATCAGACATGCTCCCGAACATGAATCGGGCGTTTCAGGCAACCTCAAGGCTGCCTGAAACGCGGTTGTAGGTACCGGTTGCCACCCGGCAACCGGCGCTTGCATCAATACACCAGCGTGTGCGCAATCAAGGCCACCAGCGGCAGGGTCAGCAAGGTGCGCAGCACAAAAATCAGCACCAGTTCGACAAAGCTGACCTCGATTTTCGATTTCAGGATCAAGGCGCCCACTTCGGTCATGTAAATCACCTGTGTCACCGACATGCAGGCAATCACAAACCGGGTCAGCTCGCTTTCAATGCCCTTGCCCAATACCGCCGGCAAAAACATGTCGGCAAAACCCACCAGCATGGCCGGCGCGGCGGCGGTGGCCTCCGGAATGTGCAGCCACTCCAGCAGCGGTACCATCGGTGCCGACAAATAGGTAAACAGCGGGGTGTATTCGGAAATCGCCAATGCGGCCGTCCCCAGGGCAAACACCACCGGCATCAGGCCCAGATACACATCGGCCAGAATCACCAGATTGCTTTTCAGGGCCGACCCCAAACCCGGGGCTTCCTCGGCACGCACCAAAGCCCGTTGCACGGCGCTGGCATGCAGGCTCAAACCGGGCAGGCAGCTCTCGTCACGCAAATCGCCGTTGCCGACCAGATAGCTGTCGCTCTTGCGCGACAGGGGCGGAATGCGCACCATCACCACCGCCGCCACCAGGCTGACCACCGATACGGTGGCGTAAAACTGCGGAAATTTGTCGTTGAGCCCCATGAATTCGGTAATCAACAGGCAAAAGGCGGCCGAGGCAAGCGAAAAACTGGTGGCAATGGCCGCCGCCTCACGCAGGCTGTATTGGCCGCGCTCATATTGCAGGCTGGTGATCAACACCCCCATCGGCGCCGCCCCCAGCCAGGAAGCACAGGCATCCACTGCCGAACGGCCGGGCAAACGGAACAGTTTCCGAAACATCCGGCTGAGCAAAGTGCCGATGTATTCCATAAACCCGTAATCGGTCAGCAAGGAAATCAGCAATACCGCGAAAAAGAAAAACGGCATCAGGGTCGGATTGAGGTCGTTGAGAATGGTGCCGCCGGTGGCCTTGCCGATCACCCACTGCGGCCCGACCTGAAAGAAAATCATCAGAATAAACACCGCACCGACCACCCGCAGGCACACCCACAGCCAGCCAACCTGAAACAAGTCCGCCCCTTTGCCGCTGCGGCTCCAGGCCGGCTGCAAACATTTGGCCCACACGGTGCCCACTGCCGATATGGTGACCAGCAGGGCCGCCAACGCCGGCAGCCAGGGACCGATCTGCGCTTTCAGGGCATTGGCCAACACCCCGATGCCAATGGTCCATACCCCGTTCCATTTAATTGGCGTTAGGAACAGCAGAAAGCCGATTAACGAAAAAATCACAAATTTCCGATACACCGCTGCCTGAAATGTGCGCGGTGCGGGTTGTGCCGTATTCATCTCTACATCTCCGTTTGGTTTGTTATCGAATGCATTGCCGTTCAGTCAAGCCATCCGCAAGCGCTTCTGCACCACCGCAATGCCGTATTGTTCAGGCCGAAAACGGGCCTTCGGTTCACCACCCTGCCTGAAAAGGTGTCACACATGATCAGACCCGATTAACCGTGCTGGCGACTACGCCAATACCGGTACAACCAGTACAGGCCGCCGGTAATCAGAAAAACCGGAGCCGATGCACCAATTGCCAATGGGGAAATCCAATTCCAGTAATACGCCAGCGCCGCACCCAGGCCGTAACACACGAATGCAGACACCCGCCATCCGGCCAACAAAGGTTTTTCTGAATGCAATTGTTGGTAATCGGCCCGCTGTTTCGGCAGCAAGTAATAATCGACAATCATCAGCGCAAAGGCCGGAATGAAAATGCTGCCGATCACCAACAAGAAATCCTGAAAACGCTCCAAAATACCGGGAATCAACGATCCCAAGATACTGATCAACCCAATCACCAATGCCGGTTTGACGAAACCGGATTGCTGCCGGATGCTCATGTATGACAGGGTGGCGCTGTAAACACACATCACGTTGGTGGTCAGAACCGAGAAAAACACCACCAGCGCAGCCGGCAACCCGAAGCCAAAGTTGGCCAGCAAACGTGTGGGGTCATAAGTGACTTCCATGCCGGTGTAAACGGACAATGCCGAAACCGTAGCCCCCAAACCCATGGCAATACAGGTTGCGGCCACATAACCGCCCCAGGTTCCCCAAACAGCGGCTTTCACAGTTTTGCAGTGCCGGTTATAGTCGGCTGCCAAGGGAATCCATGAAAATGCGGTGGCCACCACGATATCCAACGCGGTGCCGGCACTCAAACCGCCGGCGGCCGGCTGGCGGAACACGGCACCAATCGGGTAATAACGATTGAGCGCCCAAAAAACGGCTGCTGCCAGAATCAGCATCAGCACAGCGGCAATTTTTTCAGTGGTTTCAATCCCCTTGTGCCCACGCAGTACAATCAGCACCACCAAGCCTTCGCACAAAATCGTAAACAAGGGCACACAAGAAAAACCGGTGAGGCTGTGAACCGCGTAATCCAGGCTCATGCCCGCCAGCAAGGCCTGAATCCAACTCCAGGCCACCAAAGAGCACATATTGACCAGCGCCGGCACACGCCCACCCAGACGGCCAAACGTGACCTGTGCCAGTGTCATGGTGGCAAAACCGGTTTTTTGCCCCATTAATCCAATCAGGATCAGCGGAATAATGGCAATCGCCGAACCGCCAAACACCAGCCAAAACGTGTCGATAAACGACAAGGCCGGTACCAGAAACATGCCGGTCAAAATGGTGGTCACCACCACATTGGCACCAAGCCACATGGCAAACGTGGCACCGGTCCCCATGGTTTTTTCGGTAGAAAAATTGCCAATATGCTGTTGTTCCATCAACCATTACTCCTTTGTGCGACCCCGATGATTATGTATTTATGGTGAAACCACCTGGCAATAAAGCTGCCTGAAACCGGTCTCAGTCGTAGTGCACACCAGGCAATACGCACAGCATTTCAAACAGCAGATTGGCCGCCAGTACCGAGGTATTGCCAAACGGGTCATACGGCGGCGACACTTCCACCAGATCAGCCCCCACCAGCTGTACACCGCGCAGGCCGCGCACAATCTCCACCGCCTGCGGCGGGGTCAGGCCGGCAATTTCGGCGGTGCCGGTGCCCGGGGCATAGGCCGGATCAATACCGTCGATGTCGAAACTCAGGTACACCGGACCATCGCCCAGCTGTTCACGCACTTCGGCCATCAATGGCACCAGCGAGCGGTGCCAGCATTCTTCGGCCGGCACCACCCGGAAACCCTGGTCCCGGCTCCAGTCGAATTCGTCGGCCGAATAACCGCTGCCGCGCAGGCCGATTTGCACCACCCGCCGGCCATCCAGCAGCCCCTCTTCCATCGCCCGGCGAAACGGTGTACCGTGTGCAATCTTTTCGCCGAACATCTCGTCGTTGATGTCGGCATGAGCATCAATGTGCACCAGGCCCACCGGTCCATGTTTTTTGGCCATGGCCCGCAAAATCGGCAACACAATGGTGTGGTCGCCGCCCAGGGTCAGCGGTACGGTGCCGTGGGCCAGGATGCGTTCGCTGTAAAAACGCTCGATGATGTCCACACTTTTGAGCAGGTTGAAGGTGTTGATCGGCACATCGCCAATATCGCCCACTTGCAGCGATGCAAACGGTGCGGCACGGGTGGCAACGTTGTACGGCCGGATCATGCGCGACTCGTCGCGGATCTGGCGCGGCCCCAAACGGGCACCCGGACGGTTGGAGGTGCCAATATCCAGCGGCACACCGACAAAAGCGGCATCCAGTCCGGCCGCACTGTCGCAAAACGGCAGCCGCAGCATGGTGGCAATGCCGCCGCAACGCGGCATGTCGTTGCCGCTCAAGGGTTGGTTGAATGACATGGGGTTTCTCCTGCGCTCATGGTCGAAAACAGATGGCGTGTTATAAATCGAAACCCGTTTTGTAAACAAACGTAAAATAACGAAGCAAACATCGGTTTTGCCGATGTATCGAAAACTGATTGATTTTGAATGACAAGCAGCGCGGTTCAGCCCCGCTGCAATTAAAGTGACCGGATCAGACCCTGAACAGTGGCTGCCGCCACCCTCACCGAACCGCGGTGCAAAAGGGCAGCTGATCATGAAATGAATGGCGGCCGGATGGGCCGGCAAAAGATCTCTGTCGGCAGGGGCCGCCGGCAGCAATGAATACGGGCAATCACCATGTGGGACGATTTACTGAAACAGGACATCAAGGCCATTCGCAGCTTTATGGCGATAGTCGAATGCAAGGGCTTGAGTGCGGCCCAGGCCCGGCTGCACCTGTCCCAATCGGTGATCAGCACGCACTTAAAACATCTGGAAGACACGCTGGGAGTGGTGTTGTGCCACCGCGGCCGCAGCGGTTTCGAACTGACCGAAGCCGGCCAGGAAGTGTATGACATCTGTGTCGAGCTGACCGAAGCAACCCTCCACCTGCGCCAGCGGCTGGACAATGTGCGCCGTTACGGCAGCCACGCCGGCGGCAGCCTGCGCCTGGCACTGGCCGACCAATTGCCCGAACGCTTCAATACCGCACTGGAAGCGGCCATCCGCGACTGCTATCGGCAATATCCCGGTTTTCACCTGTCCATCCGCATGCAAAGTCCGGAGGTGATGGCCCAGTCGCTGGCCACCGACGAATGCGATCTGGGGGTCGGCTTTTTCACCAAGGCGCTGCCGATGCTGTGCTACCACGACGCCATCAGCGAAACCCAGTGCCTGTGCTGCGGCCAGCGGCATCCCCTGTTTGACCAGCCGGACCCGCCGTTGGCCGAACTGGAAAACCACCACGCCTGGGTGCGGCGCGGCTATATGCCCAACCGTTTTACCGCCCAGTTTCTCCACCCGCAGCACATGACCGCCACCGCCTACCATATGGAAGCCACCGCCCGCTTCATCCTGGCCGGCACCCATCTCGGATTTTTGCCGCAAGACCATATCAAGCCCTATCTGGCCGCCGGCCAGATGCGGGTATTGCTGCCGGATCAGACCCGTTATCAGGTGACCCACCAATGGGTGTACAAAGCGCAGACCACACCGCTGGTGCACCAATTGATGCAGTGTACCCAAACACATTTGGCCACTCTTTGAGTCCGTTAGCGGCCCGGTCTTGTCGTTTTTAAACAACAAAAAAAGCACTGGACAATCGGCCGATTGGTGCCCCACGCCCACAGCCACCGGCCAGAGACGATTTTTATTTTAATAAAAAACAATATTTTAAATAAAATGTGACATTTACCACCTTCACCCGGCCATGATTCGGCATCTTCCGCTTCCGGTCGCCGCCGCCGGTGCGGTGCGCCTGCCGCCACAGATTATGGGTGACGCGCGTTGCAATGCAAAAAACACTGGGGCATAATCCGCACTGCACGGTTTATTACAGACAGCTGCATCTTGCGGTACCGCTTTAGGGCGTTGGTCTTGGGTAAGCCGCTCTTTCTCCTATTTAAGATGATTTGAAGGTATTGATAATGAAAAAATCCCTGTTGGCTGCTGCCCTGATGTCTGTGTTCCTGGCTGCTTGCGGCGGTCAAAACACCTCCGCTCCGGCTGCTTCTGCTGCCTCTGCTGTTCAGGCTGCTGCCTCTGAAGTTCAAGCTGCTGCCAGCGAAGCCACTACTCAGATCGCTTCTGAAGTGCAAGCTGCTGCTTCTGACGTACAAGCTGCTGCTTCTGACGTGCAAGCCGCTGTTGAAGGCGCTGCTTCCAACGCTTCTGCACCGCAATAAGCTGTCTTTTGTACTTGCTTACCGACCGCTGCCTTTGGCAGCGGTTTTTTTGTGCCTGCCATGCAGCTTGGGATTTTTGCGAAATACCGGCTACCCCATCCAAACGATTACCTG
>JBHAET010000167.1:0-9602 GCA_041855705.1 Neisseriaceae bacterium | reverse complement strand
GTCATACGACTGCAAATGCTTGGCAAGCGCCTGCAACTGCGCACGCACATCCTCGAAATATTCAAACCGGCTCAAGGCCGATGAAATGCCGAAATACGGCTTCTGCCTGTCGCCTTGCCACTGCGGCGGCAGCGATGCCAAGAGATAATTGATGCCGCCGCGCTCGCTGTTGAGCTGGGAGATGTTTTGCGGCTTGGTCCCGCCCAGTTTGCGCACGCCCAAGCCAAGATATTCCGGAATGTCGGTCGCATGCGGCTTGCCCTCCTTGCGTGCCTTGCGCGCCTCAACCACCGCGGGGTCAAAGCGGCTGTACTGGATGGCGGCATGCACGGCATGCACCAGGCTGCTCGGAAACAGCGGTTGCAGCAGGTGGTAGTGATCATCCGCGCATGCATTCTCGCCGTGGCACCAATACACCTGCTTGGCGTGTGTATTGCTGCCGTAGTGTTCCTCCGAACGCAGCAGGCCACAAAAGGCCGCTCGATGGGCTTGAGCCGTTTGCGCATCATCGGCAAGTGCGGCCAGAAGATCCGCATCCCCCAGTTGCAGCCAGTGCAGCAAGGTGTGGCCATCCATCTCCAGCTTGAGCAGCTTGTAAACATCGAGGGCAGCGGCATTGCCAACGACGTCTTGGGCAAAGCGCTCGCCCAAAGCATGCGAGCCCAACTCGGTGCGGGCGGGCAGATGGACGGGCGATACATACAGGCTGCTGCCCTTGGCGTCGGGATGCGTCGCCTTGAGCACATGGGTCACGGCTTGAATCTGCCCAACGCGGCGAGCGGCATCGGCCAGCCAAATGGCGTAATCGTATTTTTCGGCCAACGCCTGATAGTCCTCGGTGTCGCCCTTGCTCTTGTCAACCCGCCTGGACTCGATGAAATCGGCAATGGTCTTGCGGAATTGTTGTCTTCGTAGGTTCATCCGGTATGCTCCTCTATAAGCAGTAGCGAACAGAACGCAGGGTATTTTGCCACCAAAATTAATAAATTCCAGCTTGCAAGCTCTGTGCGAGCTTGATTATGCCGCATCCGGAAGGATTGATCAAGCCATTGGTCAATAAATTATTATTTAGGACTAATCATCATGATTAATCAAGTGATGCCGCTGTTTCAGCATTTAGTTTTAGTGCTGTACAAAAACAGCTGAAAATGAAACTCTGCTTTGGAGACTTTTGCAAAACCCCTCATCAAACTAACAGCTGAAACCACAGAGTACAGTTTCGGCTGTTTTCGTCGGTTTTTATCCGAAATCTCCCCCTTTTACCTCCCCGGATTGCCTAATAAACAGGCAATCTACTGCCTTTCAGGCAGCAACAGGCACACTAAGCCTGTTGGCTGCCTTCAGCAGGTTCAAACAGATCGCTTTCAGATGGCTTTGCGCTGCCACTTTCAACAAACCGAAATAGCTTGCCCGGGCATAACGGAACTTGCGGTGCAGGGGGCCGAAGCTTTGTTCCACCACGTAGCGGGTTTTCGACAGCTCCTTGTTGCGCTGCTTCTCTTGTGCACTTAAGGGTGGCCCCGCTGTGCCTTACGCATGATACCGTCTGAAAGCTGGTTGCTTTGCGGCAGAGTAGTTGGAAGTCGATGCGGGTGATGAGGCTGTATTCGAGTTTGGGGTCGGAGAGGCTGTGCCATTGGCTGAGCAATACGGCTTTGAACATGGAGAGCAAAGGATAGGCAGGTCGTTCTCCATTGTCGCGCAGATAACGGGTTTTGCAGCTGGCGAGATATTGTTCGATCGGTGTCCAATCGAGAATGCGGTCGAGTTTGATGAGCGGGAAGCGGTCGAGGTGTTTTTCGATGTGGTTGAGGGCGTCGGTGTGTAAAAAGCTGCTCATGAAAATATCCTCTAACTTCTTGGGCTCGATGTGAGGGGGAATTTAGAGGATTTGGGGGAGTTTTGCAAAGGCCTCTTAAACTTGAAAAGCTGTAGATAATCACCACTGCGAAGTGGCTTAGAAAATTGGTCAATAGACTATCCACCGCCGAACAGGCGGTTTTTTACATCTCATGCCGGCGAAAATCACGGGTGCGGAATCCGACCGCATACAGGGTACCGAAATACAAGATCACCCCGCTGCCAATCAGTATCGAGAGCTGTAGTGCACGCACACTGCCGGCTGCCTGCCAGTTTAGCGGCCACAGGGTTTGCTGTTGTGCGCCCCACAAACTGCCCCCCATCACGACCAGCGCCAATGCCAGCTTCAGTGTAAACCGCCACCAACCGGGCCGGGGCCGGTACAAATCCTGACGGCGCAGCAAAACATACAGCAAACCGGCATTCACCATTCCGCCCAAGCCAATGGCCAATGCCAGACCGACGTGTTTCAAATGCCAAACAAACAACAGGTTGAACAGCTGGGTCACCAGCAGTGTGAAAATGGCAATCTTCACCGGCGTGCGGATGTTTTGGTGGGCATAAAACCCGGGGGCCAGAATTTTCACCAAAATCATGCCTGCCAGTCCCACGGTGTAGGCCACCAGGGCACCTTGGGTCATTTGCGCATCGTGCAAGGTAAAGTGGCCGTACATAAACAGGGTGGCCACCAATGGAAATGCCAGCACGGCCATCCCTACCGCTGCCGGCAACACCAGCAGAAGGCACAGGCGCAGACCCCAATCAAGCAGGGCAGAAAACGATTCCACGTCTTTGCCCACCGCGTGCTTGGACAAAGACGGCAGCAAAATGGTGCCCAATGCCACGCCCAGCACGCCGTTGGGCAGTTCCATCAGCCGGTCGGCAAAATACATCCACGACACCGAACCGTCATCGAGAAACGATGCGAAATTGGTGTTGATTACCAATGACACCTGGGCCACGCTCACCCCCAGAATGGCCGGTGCCATTTGTTTGACCACCCGGTTGACGGCCGCATCGCGAAAATTGAGCTTAGGCATTTTCAAAAAACCGAGCCTGAACAACCACGGCAGTTGGAAGCTGAGCTGCAACACGCCACCGACAAACACGGCCCATGCCAATGCCAGAACCGGCGGGTCAAAATACGGCGCCAGCCACAGTGCAAACACGATAAACGACAAATTGAGCAACACCGGGGTGAATGCCGGGATGCTGAACTGATGATAGGTATTCAGAATGCTGCCCACCAATGAGGACAGTGAAATCAGCAAAATATAAGGAAAGATGATGCGCAGCAAATCCACCGCCAGGGCAAATTTGCCGGCATCGGCCTCACCGCTCCAGCCGGTGGCGGTGAGGTAGATGATCCACGGCGCCGCCACAATCCCGATGGCGGTCACCACCGTCAGTGCAAAAGTGAGCATGCCGGCCACATGCTGTATAAAAGCCTGGGTGGCTTCCGGCGAACGGGTTTGCTTGTATTCGGCCAAAATCGGCACGAACGCCTGTGCAAATGCGCCTTCGGCAAAAATGCGCCGCAACATGTTGGGCAGTTTGAAGGCAACAAAAAACGCATCGGTGGCGGTGCCGGCACCAAACAGGCGGGCGATAATCATATCGCGCACAAAGCCCATAATGCGCGAAATCATGGTCATACTGCTGGTTTTGGCCAGCGTTCGGAGCAGGTTCATGGTCGGATATCGGCTGGCCGCAATCGGTCGGCAACAGGCTGCCTGAAAACACAAGGGCGCCAGTATATAGCGAACGCCCCATCCCTGCCACGCCCTTGCGGCACCAGTGCGGTTTGCGCCTGCAGCGACAGCGGGCAGTATTGCGGGAGGGGCGGTGACCTGTCGATGCTGTGCCGGCATCACGGCAGGCTTTTTTCCCGAAAATCCGGGCCGACAAACACCCGTTGCGGATTGCCGCGCGCCACCTGGTACAGTTGGTTGTGCTGCTGGCGGGCATGCCGATCCAGCACCTGCTGGTGTTGTTCGGCCAGCTTCAGTGCCAGCAGTTCGCGGGCGCGTTTTTTGTTGGCGTGCTGGCTGCGCTCGCCCGCCACCCGCACCGAAATGCCGCTGGCCAGATGGGTGGCGCGCACCGCCGAATCGGTGGTATTCACATGCTGGCCGCCTTTGCCGCTGGCACGGCAGGTTTGGAACACCACCTCACTTTCCGCCGGCAATGGCGGCAGTGCCGGCAGACGGCAAACGCCGATATACCAATTCTTGCGCGGATGGCGCGGCCTGAGCCGGCTGGGACAGGTCCATTGCCAAGTCCCTTGCTGTTGTTGGGCAAAGGTTTCGGCATTCTTGCCGGTCAGTACAATCACCGCCGAACGGATTTCGTGCTCATCGCCGCTTTGTTCAAGCACATCAACCGTCACCTGGGCCTGTGCCGCTTCGGTCACCAGGGTATGCAATGCAAAGCCGGCAAACTGCCGGCATTCGGCCGGTCCCTGGGCAGTGGAAATTTGAAGATAAATCATAAAACACCTTAAAATAGTATGAATGAAAACCTTGGCCCTACGCCCGCAATGCGGACCACTCCGGGTGTCGCTGGCCTCCGTGCAGCATCCACCGCTGGGCTTGTGCCAAGGTTTCGGTTTGTCTGTTTCTGTTTGAGGTTCATGATGTCATTTCTCCGAATGGGTTTGGCGGCACTGATGCTGGCGCTGCCGGTGGCCGCCCCGGCATATCCGGCTTTGCTGCTGTATGCCGAAGATGCCGTGCACATCCGTGCCCGCCCCGATACCCGGTCCGCCATCGTGCAGGCCGGCGACAATGGCCAGATTTATGAAATACTGGCGCAAACCGGAAACTGGTACCGCATTCGGGTGCCGGGGAAGGCAGCGGCCTATGTACACCGCAGCCAGGGTTTGCCGATCCATATTTATGAAGTTCATGCCGTTGATGGTGCTGCCAATCTGCGGGCCGAACCCGACAGCCGCAGTCCGGTTTACGACCGCCTGCCCAATGGCACTCAGGTGGAGGGCATCAGCCGGCACGGCAACTGGATTGGCGTCACCTACGATGCGGCTGTGTTTGAGGCCGGAGCCTATATCCACCGCAGCCAGTTGCGGGATGCCCCGCGACCCCGCTGAGCCTGTTTCGGCCGGCTTCAGTTACCCCCGCCAGAGCCTGTTGACCATTGACTGGTGAGGCGGTTTTGCCTCACAAAACCGCTGCACAAGCCTGCGGACGATACGCTCTGGGTTTCAGGCAGCCTCGCCGGCATTCAGTCGCCACATTCTCCCGCGGTCTTGTAGGTCAGTACCGGTTTGAAACGTGCCACCGGCACCACCAAACCGGCATCACACAGGGCGGCCATCACGCTGTCGATGCTTTTGTAAGCCTGTGGCGCTTCTTCGTACAGCAGCGCCTTGTCTTTGCACACCACCACACTGCCAAAGGCGGTGCGGCGCAAATCGTCGCTGCGGTAGCGATGTGACAAGCGGCCTTTGCATTCGCTGCGTTGCCATTTGCGTCCGGCGCCGTGGGCCAGAGAAAACAACGAGGCACGGCAGTTGGCGGTCGGTGCCACCAGATGGCTGTAATCGCCGCGTGAGCCGGGAATCACCACCAAACCGCAATCGGCCGGAGTGGCACCCTTGCGGTGCAGCCAGCCGGCTTGTCCGTCCACGCTGGCCCGCGTAAGGAAATTGTGATGCACATCCAGCAGCATAGAGGCTTGGCCGCCCCAGCGTGCCAACATGCGTTCGGCAATCAGGGTGCGGTTGGCGCGGGCAAAATCCAGTGCCGCCTGATGCTCGGCCAGATAGGCCGCCGCCGCCGGGATGTCGTCGGCCAATCCCTGGTGGCCGTATTGTGTGATGTGGCGGTGCAAAATCTGCTGCCCCAGCCCGCGTGAACCGCTGTGCACCAGCAGTTGCAGGCATTGCGGATCAAAATCGGCCGGCAACCGTTCGGCGCAATACACGGTATCGATTGCCAGCAGTTCGGCAAAATGGTTGCCGCCGCCGATGGTGCCCAATGCCGGTTGCGGCATCTGATGCGGCAGCAGTTCGGCAATGCGCGGCCGCCAGCCGTCGTCCAGGGGATGATCAATATTGCCCAGCCGTTGCGCCAGTTTGGCCGGCCGCAGTTTGTGGCTGCGCAGATCGGTCTGCCACAGCGCCATGCCGCAGCCGATGTCGTTGCCGATCAGGGCGGGGTAAAAATGGCCGCAGCTGAAAAAAGCCGCCCCCACCGGATAGCCCCGGCCCGGATGCAAATCCGGCATGCCGGCCACGGCCTGCATGTGCGGCAGGCGGGCGGTGGTTTCGAGTTGTTGAATGGCCAAGCCTTCTATCCAGGTATCGGCATTGGCAATGAGGGAAACGGGAAGGGTATTTGTTGTGCCCATGGCAAACTTTCTCGTTGGCCGCCCGGCAACGAGGCTGCCTGAAAACGGCAAACGGCCTCGCCATGCGGCGACAGGATAAGGTGGAGAAAGCAGCCCGATGCGGGCAGGCAGAATGCCGCAGTGGCGGCAAAAGAGATGCTTACGCGTTCAGGCTGCAAAGAAAAACGGTGGTCGTGATGTGCAACAACATGATCAGCTCCTTTCTTTGCTCGGTGAATGAAAAACGGGGTGCATGGTAAGGCCGCCAAACGCAGATGGCAACTGCCGCAACCGGCGCCCTTGACTGATTTGCGGCGCTTTTCTGCTTGGCGCAAGGTTTGGTTGGCTGTTTATCTGTTTGATTTTAATTTATTAAAATTGCGTCAATATTTTGGCTGGCTGCCAGAACCGGATATTTGGCGACGGTTTTGAAAAGTGTTGTATGGATGCCGACAACCGGCGCCTTGGGCCGGAGTCCATGCCGGTCTTGTCTGTGCTTGAGGGCGTGCCGTCAGGATGCGTTGCGACAGTGTTTGGCGGTTGCAAAAATCATCAGGCTGCCTGAAACCGATACTGTACCGCATCGGTTTCAGGCAGCCTGATTCAGACAAGCCGGCCTTATTTCGGTTTCCGTTCGTTGGCAGCCGCCTGTTTGGCCATCTCGTGTTCGTTGGCCCACTCCGCTTCCATGATGCGGTCAGATTCCTTGGTTCCGTATTTGCTGCGGGCAAAGGAATACAGGATAAAACCGAACACCATCCAGCCGCCGAAAATCCACCACTCTTCCACGGTCAGGGCTGCCGGGCTGAACGGCAGGTACATATAGCCCAAAAACAGGCTCAAGCAGCAACCGGCCGCGCCGACGAAAATGCCTTTTTTCAGGCGGAACGGACGCGGCATATCCGGTGCCCGGCGGCGCAGCACCAGCAGCGACATGCACACCATGAAGTAGGCGATGATGATCGACAGGCTGCCGGCGTCCACAAACCACACCAGTGCTTTACGACCCAGCAGCGGGGCAAAGAAGGTTACCGCGCCAATCAGCAGCACCGCGTTGTACGGGGTTTTGTATTTGGGGTGGATTTTGGCCAAAAACGCCGGCAGCATTTTGGCATGCGCCATGGCGAAAATCGCGCGGCTGCCGCCGATGAAAAACGCATTCCAGCTGGTCACAATCCCGGCCACACCGGCCAGAATCATCACTTTGGCCGCCAACGGGCTGTTGAACACCACTTCCATGGCGGTGGCGGTGGGCAATGAGGCTTCGTTTAATTGCGCTTCATTCAGGGCGATGCCGACACCCAGGGTAATGGCGCAGTAAAATACGGTGGCCGCCGCCACAGACAACAGCAGCATTTTGCCGATGTCTTTTTGCGGCAGATTGATTTCGGCGGCCGCCTGCGGAATCACGTCAAAGCCGACAAACATGAACGGCACAATCAGCAGCACGGCCAGCATGCCGGCCACCATGGGTGAGAACACGCTGTCTTCTACCGGCGTTTCATTGAACAGGGGCTGCAAATTGGCCATTTCACCGCCAATCGGAGCCGCCACAATAAAGGCCACACCGACGATCAGAATCAAATAGGTCACCAGATTCTGGAATTTGGCGGCGGTTTGGATGCCGACATAGTTCAGCCAGGTGACCGCCACGGTACCGGCCATGCCCACCAGCGCCCAGGTCAGATACACGTCACCCCCCCGAATACCGGCCACCACGTCTTCGGTGTTTTGCGGCTGGCCCATCAGGTTCCACAAATAACCGGTCTGGTAACCCGGAATCAGGTTGTCGAGCACGGTGGGCAGGGCCACTGCTTCAAACGCCACCACCGAGATGTAGCCCAGAATAATCGCCCAGGTACACAAAAACGAGGCCGAGTGACCCATGGCGCGGTAACTGAACACATGTTCGCCGCCCTCGTACGGCATGGCGGCACACAGTTCGGCATAACACAGGCCGATGATCATGATGATCACCGCGCCGGCACCCAAGGCCAGCGGTGCACCGAAACTGCCCGCCTGCTGTACCCAGCCGCCGGACAACACGATCCAGCCCCAACCAATCATGGCTCCGAAGGCCAGGGTAAAGGCTTCTTTCTTGCCCAATACCTTGGCCAGATCGTTACTGCTCATACTGCATGCTCCTTTTCATTTAGACGCTGCGTTTTTCGCGTATCGGAAGGATGACACCCCGCCCTGCTTTTCACACAGCGGGCGCAAAACCGGCGTTTTACCGCCACTGTTTTATTTTGTAAATATTTAAGCTCCGCATGTAAACATTGGCTGTTTGATGATGGTTTTGAATTCAACCACTTACAATTTCCGCACTGCGGAATAAATGTAAAATTGATTTCGATATTAAAAAATAATTGCTGTAATGACAGCTGTTTATCTGTCCGGTATGGCGGATGGCGCGGCCTGGGTCATCGGCGTCCTCTTTCGAACACCAAAAAACGCTTTACTTTTGTGCGCCGCAGCGCTACAACAACGGTTTTCGGATGCCGGCCCCATGCAATTCAGCCGCTGACGAACGGCCGGCATGTGCGGGGCATGTCCAAAGTCCGCAATACACCGCATTCAGGCAGCCTGCAAGCCATGCCTGGGCCGAAAACGGCCATCACATTCTGTTAGGAGCAATTATGAACAAAGTAGGTTTTATTGGCTGGCGCGGCATGGTCGGCTCGGTACTGATGCAGCGCATGCGCGAGGAAAACGACTTCGCCCACATTCCCGAAGCGTATTTTTTCACCACCTCCAACCCCGGCGGTGCTGCGCCCGATTTCGGCCAGGCGGCCAAAACCCTGCTGGATGCCAATAATGTGGCCGAGCTGGCCAAAATGGACATCATCGTCACCTGCCAGGGCGGCGATTACACCAAATCGGTATACCAGCCCTTGCGCGATACCGGCTGGAATGGCTACTGGATCGATGCCGCTTCGGCCCTGCGCATGAATGAGGATGCCATCATCGTGCTGGATCCGGTCAACCGCGATGTGATTGATGCCGGCCTGCAAAACGGCGTGAAAAACTATGTCGGCGGCAACTGTACCGTTTCCCTGATGCTGATGGCCTTGGGCGGTCTGTTCCAGAACGGGCTGGTGGAGTGGGCGTCCAGCATGACCTATCAGGCCGCTTCCGGTGCCGGAGCCAAAAACATGCGCGAGCTGATCAGCGGCATGGGCGCCATTCACGGCCAGGTGGCGGCCGAACTGGCCGACCCGGCCAGTGCCATTCTCGACATCGACCGCAAAGTGTCGGATTTTCTGCGCAGCGATGCCTATCCCAGGGCCGAATTCGGCGTGCCGCTGGCCGGCAGCCTGATTCCGTGGATTGATGCGGACTTGGGCAACGGTCAATCGAAAGAAGAATGGAAAGGCAATGTCGAGACCAACAAG
>JBHAET010000166.1:0-4472 GCA_041855705.1 Neisseriaceae bacterium | reverse complement strand
GGTGCTGGGGCACATCTCCGGCAAGATGCGGATGCACTACATCCGCATTTCACCGGGTGACAAGGTGACTGTGGAGCTGACGCCCTACGACCTGTCACGTGCCCGCATCGTTTTCCGCGCCCGCTAAATGATTTGAAAGGAAACATTATGCGCGTTCAGCCTTCGGTAAAGAAAATTTGCCGCAATTGCAAAATCATCCGCCGCAACCGTGTGGTACGGGTGATTTGTACTGACCCCCGTCACAAACAGCGCCAAGGTTGATTTGTTCATCAACCCGTTGTGTGCTATAGTGACAGACTTTTTGCCCTGAGGAAAAAATATGGCTCGTATTGCAGGGGTGAATATCCCCAACAACGCCCATATCGTGATTGGCCTGCAGGCCATTTACGGTATTGGTGCCACTCGTGCCAAATTGATTTGCGAGGCTGCCGGCATCGTGCCGAGCACCAAAGTAAAGGATTTGGACGAAACCCAACTGGATGCCTTGCGCGAACAGGTTGCCAAATACGAAGTAGAAGGTGATCTGCGCCGCGAAGTGACCATGAACATCAAACGTCTGATGGACATGGGCTGCTACCGCGGTTTCCGCCATCGTCGTGGCCTGCCGTGCCGTGGTCAGCGTACCCGCACCAATGCCCGTACCCGCAAAGGTCCGCGCAAAGCAATCGCAGGCAAGAAATAAGTTAAAGGAATGGATTTAAATGGCTAAAGCAAACACAGCCCGTGTGCGCAGAAAAGTACGCAAAACCGTGAGTGAAGGTATTGTGCATGTACATGCCTCTTTCAACAATACCATCATTACCATCACCGACCGCCAAGGCAATGCATTATCTTGGGCTACCTCAGGCGGCGCTGGTTTTAAAGGTTCGCGTAAGAGCACACCCTTTGCTGCCCAGGTGGCAGCAGAAGCCGCTGGTAAAGTTGCCCAAGAGTATGGCGTCAAAAATTTGGAAGTCCGCATCAAAGGCCCGGGGCCTGGCCGCGAATCTTCCGTACGTGCGCTCAACGCTCTTGGTTTCAAGATTACCAGCATTACCGACGTGACCCCGCTGCCGCACAATGGCTGCCGTCCGCCGAAAAAACGTCGTATCTGATTCAGGAGTAGTGATTTATGGCACGTTATACCGGCCCGAAATGTAAACTGGCCCGTCGTGAGGGCACTGATTTGTTCCTGAAGAGCGCCCGTCGTTCTTTGGAATCCAAGTGTAAATTGGACTCTGCACCCGGTCAGCACGGCGCGAAAAAACCGCGTTTGTCTGATTACGGTCTGCAGTTGCGTGAAAAACAAAAAATCCGTCGCATTTACGGCGTTCTAGAGCGTCAGTTCCGCCGTTACTTTGCCGAAGCGGCCCGCCGCAAGGGCTCTACCGGCGAATTGTTGCTGCAATTGCTGGAATCCCGTCTGGACAATGTCGTATACCGCATGGGCTTCGGCTCTACCCGTGCCGAGGCACGCCAGCTGGTTTCTCACAAAGCGATTACCGTCAACGGCCAAGTGGTCAATATCCCGTCTTTCCAAGTAAAGGCCGGCGATGTGGTGGCGGTGCGTGAAAAAGCCAAGAAACAGGTGCGCATCCAGGAAGCTGTGGGTCTGGCAACCCAGATCGGTCTGCCCAGCTGGGTATCGGTTGATGCCGGCAAGCTGGAGGGCGTGTACAAAAACATGCCTGACCGCGCCGAACTCAGTGGCGACATCAATGAACAACTGGTGGTTGAGTTTTACTCCAAATAATGCCAGTTAAGTGAGGACAGTTTAATGCAAAACAGCACATCTGAATTTTTGAAACCGCGTCAGATCGATGTGGATGCTTTGTCCGCTACCCGCGCCAAAGTTTCGATGGAGCCGTTTGAGCGTGGCTTCGGGCATACCTTGGGAAATGCCCTGCGTCGTATCTTACTGTCATCAATGAATGGCTTTGCACCGACCGAAGTGGCGATTGAAGGCGTGCTGCACGAATATTCCACTGTTGATGGTGTGGAAGAGGATGTTGTGGACATTCTCTTGAACATCAAAGGCGTGGTATTCAAGTTGCACGGCCGTCAGGAAGTGGTGCTGACCTTGAAGAAATCCGGCGCCGGTGTGGTTAAGGCCGGCGACATCGAATTGCCGCATGATGTGGAGATCATTAATCCGGATCATGTGATCTGTCACTTGGCAGAGAACGGCAATATCGCCATGGAAATCAAGGTCGAGCAAGGGCGCGGCTACCAATCGGTGGCCGGCCGCAAGGGCAGGGATGATCATAAGCGCATTGGCGCCATCCAGCTCGATGCCAGTTTCTCGCCCATCAGCCGTGTCAGCTTTGAAGTGGAACCGGCCCGTGTGGAACAGCGTACCGATTTGGACTGTCTGGTTTTGGACATCGAAACCAACGGTGCCATTGATCCGGAACAGGCCGTACGCAATGCGGCCCGCATCCTGATTGACCAAATGTCCATTTTTGCCGACCTGCAGGGTACCCCGGTTGAGGTGGTGGAAGAAAAAGAGCCGCCGATTGACCCGATTCTGCTGCGTCCGGTGGATGATTTGGAACTGACGGTTCGCTCAGCCAACTGCTTGAAAGCCGAAGACATTTATTATATTGGCGATTTGATCCAGCGCACAGAGACCGAGCTGCTGAAGACCCCGAATCTGGGACGCAAATCTCTGAACGAAATCAAAGAGGTTTTGGCCTCCAAAGGCTTGACCTTGGGATCAAAACTGGATGCGTGGCCGCCGGCCAGCCTGGAAAAGCCACAAGCTTGATGATTAAAGGATAATGACATGCGTCATCGTAATGGTAACCGTAAATTGAACCGCACCAGCAGCCACCGTGCTGCCATGCTGCGCAACATGGCCAACTCCTTGTTGACCCATGAAACCATCGTCACCACTCTGCCGAAAGCCAAAGAGCTGCGCCGTGTGGTGGAGCCCCTGATTACCTTGGGCAAAAAGCCGTCCCTGGCCAACCGCCGTCTGGCGTTTGACCGTACCCGCGACCGTCAGGTAGTGGTTAAGCTGTTTGATGAGCTGGGCCCGCGCTTTGCCGCCCGCAACGGTGGTTATGTTCGCGTACTGAAATACGGCTTCCGCAAAGGCGACAATGCACCGCTGGCCTTGGTGGCCTTGGTGGATCAGGCGCCGGAAACCGAAGCCGAAGCAGCTGCCGAATAAGCACGATTGCCGGCACACAAGGCCAGCCGATAAGGCTGGCCTTGTTTTATGGTGGGGCTGTGCTGCCCCAGTCAGATGTGGCGGACTCAGGGTGCAGACCATGCCGCGTGTCAATTAATCGCATCATGATGGGCAGGATGTGGCGAAGGTGGCTTTGGTGCATGGATCTTCGGCCGACAGACCCAGGAATTTGCCCCAATATGCCGGTTTGGTATTAAAATGAACCGTTGCTTGCTGACACATCCAAACCAGAGGAGTTACATCATGAAGAAGGTTTTTGTTTCCCTGTTGCTGGCGCTGGCGGCCGGTGGTGCTTATGCCGGTGAGCGTGTGTGCCAGGGCAGTTTGGTCGGACAGAGCATTGATGACAATGTGGTGGTGCCGGCCGGCAAAAGTTGCCGGATTGAGCGAACGCAGATTGACGGTAATCTGATGGTCAAGGCCCGTGCCAGCGTGCAGGTGGGCAACAGCCAGATTGGCGGCAATATCGAAGCTGAACAGGCGCGCCGTGTGCAGGTGGCTGCCAGTCAGGTGGCCGGCAATATCCAGTTGAAGAAAACCGGCACCATTTTGCTGCGCGGCAATACGGTGGACGGCGATATCCAGCTGTTCAATAACGGCACGGCAGCAGTCAATGGCAACCGTCTGGACGGCAATTTGCAATGCAAAAGCAACCGGCGTGTCAGTGGTGGCGGCAACCGGGTTGAGGGCAATAAAGAAGACCAGTGCCGCAGTCTGTAAATCGGCGCCTGGCTTTCAGGCAGCCTGAGACCTTTGCCAAATACCCATCTGCGGCGAATTTCTGCGTTGTGTGCTGCTCGCTCGTTTGCCTAACCATATGTTATGTCTGCACTCGCGGTGCTGCTATGCCTTGAACTTCATCCACATCTGGATATTGGGCAAAGGTCTCAGTCCAGGGCCCGCGGACAATGAACGCGACGGCGGTATTTAACAGCTACCGTCTGGGGTGTTAAACATGCGCACGGTGCTTGTTGTCTCAAAAACCACTTTGCCGGTCGTCAATAGACCCTAGTCTGGCCGGATGAGTGCTGGCGGTGTATCCGAGGCAGGCGACGGGTGCCTGCGCTCACCCAGTGATAAGGAGTGAAAATTTGAAAATGATGCAAAAAATCCTGATGGCAACCTGTTTGTTGTTGTCTTTCAGCATGCCGGCCTGGGCTGCACGGATGATTCCGCCGGACATGCAGGTGGCGGTGCTCAAATCGGTCAATTTGCCGAATGTGACCTTGGGCAATGACAAATGGACATGGCTGCGGGTACTGACCTTGGGCTGGCTGGATGGCAGCCAGTCGTATCC
>JBHAET010000165.1:0-6971 GCA_041855705.1 Neisseriaceae bacterium | reverse complement strand
TTTTTTTGCCGTGGCGCCCTGCTTTTATCGCTGTGCAACACAGCCGCCACTTGCCAATCGCTCCATGGCATGGGATAGTGTGGCTGTTGCGGCATGACGCGGGTTCATGCCGTTTTTCAGGTTTTTGAACCTGCATCCGTGTTGCCCGGCTGCCATCAGGCTGCCTGAAACCCGGACATGACAAATAACAATCAAACCACATTAATTGAGGAGCAGTATGTCTACACGTCCCCTGATCGGTATCCCGGCCGATATCAAAATGCATGGCCAATGGCCGTTTCACTCCGTCGGCGACAAATATGTGCGTGCCGTACAATCCGCGGTTGGCGATGTGCTGATTTTGCCGGCACTGGGCGACCAGGCCAAACTGGCCCGCCTGCTGCCCCTGCTGGACGGCCTGTTTCTGACCGGTTCGTTGTCGAATGTGGAACCGCACCATTATGGCGAGCCGCCCGCGCGCGAAGGCACTTTGCATGACCCGGACCGCGATGCCACCACCCTGCCCCTGATCCAAACTGTGGTTAACATGGGCATGCCGCTGTTCGGCGTTTGCCGCGGCTTTCAGGAAATCAACGTCGCTTTTGGCGGCACCCTGCACCAGCACATTCAGGAATTGCCGGGCAAAATGGATCACCGCGAACCGCCGGAGGGCGATATTCCCACCCTGTATGCCGATGCCCATGAGGTGGCTTTGCAGCCCGACAGCCTGCTCAAGCAATGGCTGGGCGGTGAGGAGCGCATTACCGTCAATTCGCTGCACCAACAAGGCGTCAAAGATTTGGGTCGCGGCCTGAGCATCGAGGGTTTGGCCCCGGACGGTATTGTGGAAGCCTTCCGCATCAATGAGGCCCGCCATTTCGGTTATGCGGTGCAATGGCATCCGGAATGGCTGTTTGACCAGAAAGCACCGTCGATTGCCCTGTTCAAAGCCTTTAGGGAAGCGTGCGAGGCCTATCGCGCAGAAAAAGCATGATTAAAGAGGCTGCCTGAAACGCAGCAGTGCTTTTCAGGCAGCCTGAGACCTTTGCAAAGCCTCCAGATGTGGATGCAGTTCAAGGCGTAGCAGCGCAGCGAGCGCAGACATATCATGTACAAGGCTAAGTGAGCGAGCAGTACCCCTACGGGCATAAACTTCCAACGCAGAAATGCGCCGCAGATGGGGGGCAAAGGTCTCAGCCTGTCTTATCCCGCAATAGACTGATAAGGAGTATCCCATGTCCCCTCTGAAATCCGCCTGTTTTCTGGCTGCTGCTTTCGGTCTGGCTGTGCCGGTTTGGGCCGCCGCCGACGGCCAAGGCAATCCTGATGATTGCAAACCGCGCCACATGGCCCAAAACGAGCGCTTTCCGTTCAGCATCGAAGCGGACGACAGCACCCGCGCCCTAGTCATCAACGGCGACATCCGCGTGCGCCTCTACAAAGGCAATGATGATATTACCCACCGCCTGGAGCCGCGTGTCGATGGCGAAACTCGCGAGGCCGATGCCTTTTTGGAATTGCACGGCAAGGAAGACCACGGCCGCTATGTGCTTGAAATCGAACAGGGCGGTGTGGGCAGTATCTGCGTGAGCGCACCGGGTTGATATTGTTTTCAGGCAGCCTGACAGGATTTCCACCAACAGGAGGTAGTGCATGATGAACCGTTGTTACACAACGCTGTTACTCAGCGTGGCCCTCTTGGCTGCTGTGCCCGCCTGTACACAAAGCACCTCGCAGCGGGCTGCCTTGCTGCAAGAGGCCACGCCCATGGAAGCTGCGGTATTGAAAAACCAGCCGCGCGAGTTGTCGCGCCTGCTGGCCGCCGGCGCCGACCCGGCCCAACTGGGCCTGGACGGCGAAACCGTGCTGCATGCCGCCGCCGGTGCCCAGCGCGACGAATTCCTGCGCATTCTGCTCAAAGCCGGTGTCAGCCCCAACCTCAAAGCACGCGATGGTCAAAGTGCGCTGGTTGATGCCATTCATGCGGAAAAGCACGACCATATGCGCCTGTTGCTGGACGCGGGCGCCAATCCCAATCAGGCGGATGTGGTGGGTAATACCCCGCTGCATGTTGCCGCCAAGGTAATGGATTATCGGGCCGTGCTGTTGTTGCTGGAGCGCGGTGCCGACCCGCGGCTGAAAAACCGCAACGGCCACACTTTTCAGGCCTATTTGCATCCGGATGAGGGTGTGCCGCTCAACCAACGCGGCCGTGAGCGTTTGCAAAAAGTCACCAACTGGTTGCAGGCACGCGGCATTCCCCTGGAGCGTCCCGGCAGCTAAACCGTTTGGCAGGCTTCCTGCAAGCCGTTTTTCCTTCGGGTGGCCGCTTCGCGAACACTTTTCAGGTAGCCTGCCGTTTCGCAGGCCGGCACCCGAAACCATTACTGAACCGTCGATCGTTGTCGCAGTGAATGGAAAATAAAACAAAGGAGAGAGGATATGGAAACCAACAATCCCATCGCTAAAACGCTACGAACTACGGGCATTAGAGCGCTGCTGGCCGCAACGGCGCTGACGGTTTTGGGCGGCTGTGCCGATGGACCGCTCGGCCTGCAAGCGATTGATAGCGCCCGTTATGTCGGAAAGCCGATTTCCGTCATCTACCAGAAATACCGCCAAGAGCCTTACAGCGTCGAGCAGACGGCCGACGGCAAAGTCTATCTTTGGGTAGAAGACCAGCGCTATACCTACAACCGGCCGACCGGCTCTTCCCGCTACGGCCCCACCATTACCTACCACTACGAAAGAGCGGTGGCCGGATCTGTGAGCGGCTATTATTATTTTACCGACCGCAACGGCATTATCCGCGATGTGAAATACCGCTATCTGCGCTGAGCCAGATAAGGCAGATGGTGTTTGCGCCCGTACCGGCGCAGGTTTTGCCGGTCTCGGTTTAATTTTTTGCAGGCTGCCTGAAAGCCGGTTTCTTCTTCAGGCAGCCTGTTTCAGGCAGCCCGTACTGCCTTGCTTTTCCAATAAACGAAACCACCAGAAACGAGGATGACCCATTATGCTAAACCCGGAAATCGAACAGTGGCTGAAAGAAAACCATATCACCGAAGTGGAATGTATTCTGCCCGACATCACCGGCGTGGCCCGCGGTAAAATCATTCCCAAAGACAAATTCATGTCCGAGCCGGAAATGCGCCTGCCCGAAGCGGTGCTGATTCAAACCGTGACCGGCGATTTTCCCAGCGACGAGATGCTGGATCTGACCGATCCGGACATGGAATTGCGGACGGACCCGACCACCATCCGTCATGTGCCGTGGGCACAAGACCCCACCGCCAGCCTGATTTTCGACTGCTATACCGCCGACGGCCTGCCGGTGGAAACCGCTCCGCGCAATGTGCTGCGCCGGGTGTTGAAATTGTACGAAAATATGGGGCTGGAGCCGGTGATTGCACCAGAAATGGAATTTTATCTGGTGGCGCCCAACCCGGACCCGGACATTCCCCTGGTGCCGCCGGTTGGCCGTACCGGCCGCAAAGAGTTCGGCCGCCGTTCGTATGCGATTGATGCGGTCAACGAATTCGATCCGCTGTTTGAAGAAATTTACGACTACTGCGACAAGCAAAACCTGGAAGTCGATACCCTGATTCACGAAATCGGCCCGGCGCAGATGGAAATCAACTTCTTGCACGGCAATGCCATGGATTTGTGCGATCAGGTATTCCTGTTCAAACGCACCGTGCGCGAAGCGGCACTGCACCACAATATGTATGCCACCTTTATGGCCAAGCCGCTGGAAGGCGAGCCGGGCAGCGCCATGCACGTGCACCAAAGCCTGACCAACCTGGAAACCGGCAAAAATGCGTTCAGCAACCCGGAAGACGGTTCGCCTTCAGAGCTGTTTTTCCATTTCATTGCCGGTTTGCAAAAATACCTGCCGGATGTGATGCCGATTTTCGCACCCTATGTCAATTCCTTCCGCCGCCTGACCCGCTACACCTCGGCACCGACCAATGTGGAATGGGGTTATGACAACCGCACCGTCGGCCTGCGCGTGCCGCGCTCTTCACCGCAAGGCCGCCGGGTGGAAAACCGGCTGCCGGGGGTGGATGTCAATCCCTATCTGGCGATTGCCTGCTCGCTGGCCTGCGGTTATTTGGGCATCAAGGAAAAACTGCAACCGAGTGCCCCCAATTCATCCAATGCTTACGAATTGCCCTACCAGTTTCCGACCACAGTGGAAGAATCAATCGAGCGGCTGCGCAGCTGTACACCCATTCAGGAAATCCTGGGCAAGCGTTTTGTGGAAATGTATATCGGCGTGAAAGAAAAAGAAGTGGCCGAGTACTTCCGCGTCATCAGCCCGTGGGAGCGCAAATATTTGCTGCTGCACGTTTGATTGTGGCGGCCGGTCAGCCGGCAGCCCGTTTTCAGGCAGCCTTCAATGCCGTACCGAAGCATGCACCGGTTTTGCCTGAATACCGATTGGTATCAACACAACAACCCATCATCACCGACAAAAGGAGTTGAATATGAGCAAAAAAAACTACAGCAAACAAGATGTACGCCACCACCTGCACCCGTTTTCCGATAATGCGGCCCTAGCCCAAGAAGGGGTACGGGTCATGGTATCGGCCGACGGCATTTATGTGTATGACGATGCCGGTAACCAAATCATCGACGGCATGGCTGGCCTGTGGTGCGTCAACATCGGTTATGGCCGCAAAGAGCTGGCCAAAGTGGCCAAAAAGCAGATGGAGCAACTGCCGTTTTACAATACCTTCTTCAAAACCACCCATCCGGCAGTGGTCGAACTGTCGGCCACTCTCACCGAAATCACCCCACCGGGTTTTAACCATGTGTTCTACACCGGCTCCGGCTCCGAATCGGTGGACACCATGATGCGCATGGTGCGCCATTACTGGGCCAGCATGGGCCAGCCCAACAAGAAAGTGATTATCGGCCGCTGGAACGGCTACCACGGCTCCACCATCGGCGGCGCGAGCCTGGGCGGCATGAAAGGCATGCACGAACAAGGCGATTTGCCGATTCCCAATGTGGTGCACATCGAACAGCCGTGGTATTACGGCCTGGCCAAAGACGGGGAAAGCCGTGACGATTTCGGCATCCGCGCCGCCAACTGGCTGGAAGCCAAAATCGAAGAAATCGGCGCCGACAAAATCGCCGCCTTTGTCGGCGAGCCGATTCAGGGTGCCGGCGGGGTCATCATTCCGCCCAAAACCTACTGGCCGCGCATCGAAGAAATTTGCCGCAAACACAACATCCTGCTGGTGGCCGACGAAGTGATCTGCGGCTTTGGCCGTACCGGCCAATGGTTCGGCCATCAGGCAATGGGCTTCAAGCCCGACCTGTTTACCACCGCCAAAGGCCTTTCGTCCGGCTACCTGCCGATCGGCGCGGTGCTGGTGGGCGACAAAGTGGCCGAGGGCCTGCTGGCCGGCGGTGAATTCAACCACGGCTTTACCTATTCCGGTCATCCGGTTTCGGCGGCCGTGGCCAAGCGCAATGTCGAGATTTTGCAGGAAGAAGGCATTGTCCAGCGCGTACAGGACAAAATCGGTCCGTACATGAAAAAACGCTGGCAGGAAACCTTCAGCCAGTTCAAATATGTGGACGACATCCGCAGCGAAGGCCTGATTTGCGGCTTTACCCTGGTCAAGGACAAGGCCACCCGCGAACTCTTCCCCAACACGGGCGAAGCCGGTCTGATGTGCCGTGACATTTTCTTCAAAAACAACCTGATCATGCGTGCCTGCGGCGATCACATTGTGGCGGCCCCGCCTTTGGTGATCAGCAAGAAGGAAATCGACACCATGCTGGCGATTGCCGCCAAGTGCGTGCGCGAATTTGAAGCGGCCATGGACAAAAAACTGGCGGCAGAAGCCTAAACTTCTGCGTCATCATCCATCACTGTCCGGTGGATGAAACCCAAAAGGCTGCCTGAAAACCATCACCGGTTTTCAGGCAGCCTTTGTTTGGGACTGTCCGCTACGCTGGCGGCGTTGCCGCCGATCTTGGTTTGAGGTTTGCTATTGTGTTGCCGGCGGTGCCGATGCCGCAGCGGCATTGCCGCCGTCATTGCTGTCCGGTTTGGCCACGGTACCGTCGGCCTCAATCGGCTGCGAGGACAAATCCTGTACCAACCGCCGGTATTCGGCCGACTCGCTCAACAGCTTGGCGGCCGCTGTGCGCAAGTTTTGAACATCATGCCGGGGCAGGTAAAACGTGGTTGGAATCCGGATCACACTGTCGCGCAGCTCGCCCGGGGGCAAATCCAGCAGGTTGATGCTGACAAAATACATGTCCGGTTCACCCGGTGTCTTGTTGCGGTTCCAGTCATCAACAAACTGGTTGAACTGGCGCAGTGTGTCTTGCGAGTATTTGTCGATCGGAATATTGACCACCGCATTCAATACCGCACTGAAACCCGGCACATCGGCACTTTGATCGATTTCCTGACCCATCTGGGTTTGTGCATTGACATTGATCAGGATCATTTTGCGGATCCGGTTTTGCGCCAGGTTCTGGTTCAGGGTGTTGCGATTGAAAATATCGGTGGCATCCAGCATGCTGCGCAGCCCCAAATTGTCGGTCAAACCGCCATCCAATAAATGAATATAGGGGCGGCGGCGGCTGTTTTGATATTGGATGATGCGCTGGATGTGGCTCTGGCGCATCCGGCTGTAAAAGTCTTCACTGGCCATATCGGTGGCGGCCAGATCGGGTGGTAATTGATAATCGCACTGGCCGCCGTGGTTATTGAGGGTTACCGGGGCGAATACCAGTGGTACGGCACTGGAGGCGGCCACCGCGCGCGACAGGGGCAGATCGGTCAAATCTACACACAGAACGTCAAAAAAATTCTGCGTAAAATCAACACGCTGACCCAGACTCATATCGGTGGCGCTGATCACCACAAACGGTCCGCGCCGGCGGTGCAGCAAGTCGGCATAGGTGGCGCCTTTAAACAGATGCAAATCCAGTTGTTCCTGCAGCAAATCACCGCGACCAAATTG
>JBHAET010000164.1:0-11877 GCA_041855705.1 Neisseriaceae bacterium | reverse complement strand
GGCACAATCGGGATGTCCACTCCGCGGCTTTGCACCTCGTCGACAAACCAGAAATAGCTGTCGGTATTGAAAAAATACTGGGTAATCGCCGAGTCGGCACCGGCACGGCATTTGCGCACGAAATGGTTGAGATCGTCTTCGGCGCTGCGGGCTTGCGGATGGAATTCGGGATAGGCCGCCACTTCGATGTGAAACCAGTCGCCAAATTCTTCACGAATCAGGGCCACCAGCTCGTTGGCATAGCGCAAGCCCTGGCTGCCGAAGCCGACGCCGGAAGGAATGTCGCCGCGCAAGGCCACCACATGGCGAATGCCCATTTGCCGGTATTGGCCCAACAATTCGATCATTTCTTCGCGGCTGGCGCCCACGCAGGCCAGATGTGGTGCCGCGGCAATGCCTTCGGCCATGATGTCGGTTACGGTTTGCAGGGTTCCGTCGCGGGTGGTGCCGCCGGCGCCATAGGTGCAGGAAAAAAATGCCGGTTTGAACTGGCTGAGCTGCTTGCGGGTCACGGCCTGCTTGCGGCGGCCTTCTTCAGTCCGGGTGGGAAAAAATTCGAAGCTTAAAGGGGTGAGACTCATGATGAAGTACTTTTCTGGAAACTCAGACTAACATACGGCATGAGTGGGTGTTTATCAAGTACTTATCTTGTTTTTGCGCCTGAAAAATATTATTGCATTGATGAATGAAATGCATGTAAAAAGGCTGCCTGAAAACCGTGTGACACACGCCTCCGGGTTTTCAGGCAGCCTATCAGCCTGTTGCTTGGATTGCCGTTCAGCTTTGGCGCAGCCGCTGCTTGTCTTTGGGCATCAGCAGCGCATACAGAATGGCGGCAGTGAAGAAGGTAATGGTGGCATACCAGTTGGTCCAGACACCACCGAGGTTCATCAGCACAATGCCCACGATGGCGGCCACCAGCCAGGCAACCAGTCCGCTGGCATCAAATGCCGGCAGTTTGGCCGAACGGATTTCCGGCACTTCGTCAAAAATCTGAACCCGGCGCGGGTGCAGGATGTGGGTCAGCGCAATTGCCACCCAGGCCACCACAAACACGCCCTGGTAGGCCAGCGCCTGCAACAGGTAGGCAAACACATCCACCAGCATCAGCAGGAACACAATCACCCCAACCACAATCGCCCAGGTGATTTTGTTCAGGTTGAGGCGGAACACATCCTTACCAAAGGCCTGCATATTGGTGGTGGCCAAAAAGTAATTAGCGGTATTGATGCGGGTTTGGGTGAGCCACACGAAAAACAGGCCGAACAAACCCATCAGCTCGATCAGGCCGAAGGCGATGGACACTTCCGACAGTTCGCCCTTGCTCGGAATGATGCTGACCAGATAAATGCCGGCCAGACCGCTCAGGAAAAACGCCAGCAGGTAAAACGGCATGCCGAAATTGAACAGGGCGTGGTAGCGGGTGTCTTCTTTTTTGCCGAAGCGGGCAAAGTCAAAGGTGAACATCATGATGATCCACACCCCCATGTAGTACACGCACACATTCCACCAGCCGGTGGGCGACGGATTTTCCGGTCCCATCGACAGCCAGGCATCGTTGTAGCCGTACTGCTGGGTGGCCAGCACCACCGCCGCCACCAGGCCGAGAATGTAAAACGGCAGCAAAATGCCGTTGAACTTGTCCAGCCAGTGCTGCACGCTGCCGAAAATCAGCGGTACGCTGTAGAGCACCACGATCAGGGCGGCAATGGTGTAGGAAATGCTCGGATACATGTGGTTGAGTGCCACCGCAATCACCGAGCCTTCAAACACGGCGTAGTAAATGGCGGTGACAAAGAAAATCAGAGTGGCCAGCGCCGCGCCTTTGGCACCGAACAGCACGCGCGAAAACAGCCCCACCGACAGGCCGGTGCTGATGGCGTAGCGGGCGATGATGCCGTTGATGACGCCGTAGGCAACCACCGTAATCAACAGGCCGATAATGGCGTTTTTGGTGCCGTAGTTCATGGCCATGGCAATGCCGACCACAATATAGAACATGGCGCTGCACACGCCCCACCAGGCCATGGTCAGCGAGCCTTTGCTGGCCCGGTCGTGTTCGCTGACGATTTCGGTGGACACATCGGAAACGGCATCCTGTGCCGCACCGTCGTTTTTGGACTGGATGACTCCTGCCATGGGGTTTCTCCTTCAATAGATCGTATGAAATGGCCGTTGTGATTGCCTGCCGGCATAAAAGCCGGCGGCAAGCGGTCTTGTGATGATTAAACAGGCTGGAACAACAAAAAAATTGTCTGAGAATGCAGAAAGATTTGTTGCGGAGTGCAGACCGATGCTGCATTGCGACAGGGAAACACCGGCACAGTGATGTTGCGGTGCCTTCCGTGGCGGGTGCTCACGCCCGGGTGGTGTTGATTCGCATCGGGCCGGCAGGCCGCCTGTCGGGTCTGCCGGCTTTGCTCCGCCCTTGTTTAAGGTTGCGGCGGGCGGCCGAAATGGGTGCGCAAATCGGCCAGCCGTTGCTGTTGCGCCCGTCGTGCCGAGAGTGCCGTGTCCATGTCCACCGCCACAAAACGGGCGCTGTAATTGGGCTGCATCTGGCCGATCAGATCCATATCGGCGCTGATCACCGTGGCAATCATCGCGTATCCGCCGCAGGACACCGCATCGCGGTGCAGAATGATGGGCTCGACACCGCTGGGCACCTGAATCGAACCAATCGGATAGGGGGCATCGACAATGTTGGACGGATCCGAACCGGCGCCGAACGGCGGGGTGCGGGGCTGGAATGCCAGCGGTCGGCCGTCTTTGTAGCGGTAGCCGATGCGGTCGGCCTCGGAGGCCACTTTCCAACTGTCGGCATAAAAGCCGGTGCGTCCTTCGTCGCTTAAGCGGTGGTCATAGAGACCGGGCATCACCCGGATGTCGGTGTGTTTGGCAATGGCTTGGCGCAGTGCCGGCGGCAGGGCGGCCGTGGCATGCGGCCGCTCGCCGGGCGCACCCAACGGCAATACGTCGCCGGCATCCAGCTTTTTGCCGTTGAGGCCGCCGATGGCACCCAGGCTGTAGAATGAGCGGCTGCCCAGCACTTCGGGTACGTCAATGCCGCCGTTGATGGCAATGTAGGCACGGGCGCCCAAGGTCATCACACCAAAGCTGACGGTGCTGCCGGCGGCCACTTTAAGGGCGGTGTGGGTGGCCTGTTTTTCGCCGTCAATGATGGGCACCATTTCGGCACCGGTCACCGCAATCACGGCATCGCTGTCAAAGCGCAGTACCGGCCCCATCAAGGTGCATTCCAGTACGGCGGCGGTTTCGTCGTTGCCGACCAAGAGATTGGCGGCGCGGAAAGAGTATTGGTCCATCGCGCCGGAAGGCGGAATGCCCAAATGGTAATAACCTTGGCGGCCCTGGTCTTGAATGGAAGTGGCCAGGCCGGGTTTGAGAATGGTCAGGCTGCGGCTCATGCGGTTTCTCCCAGTAGGCGGCGGTTGTAGGCCGCCGGGTCTTGCAGGAATTCGTTGAGGTCAAACGAAACATCGCGGATATTGAGGTTGAAGCTGCCGTCTGCCACCGCGGCCAGGGCGGCATCGTATTCGGCACGGGTCAGCGGCTTGAACTTGACGATGTCGCCGGGGCGGAACAGCACCATGCTGTCTTTCAGGTAGCCTTCGCTTTGTTCGGGATTGAAAATCGGAGCCGGTGTCACGCCGAACATCTGGTAACCGCCGGCGCCGCGCACCGAATAAATGCAGGAGAAGCAACCGCCGTGACCGATGGTGAGCTTGGGAGTGTCGGTGCGCGCCCGCAGGTATTTGGGCACCTCGATCTGGCGCTCGCGCTCCACCATCTGGTACATGAACGGCAGCCCGGCAACAAAGCCCACCATCGCCACAAACCACGGTGAATCGCTGTAGGCGGCAATGAATTCGTCCACACCGGCATAACCGTTGATGCGGGCGGCGTATTCCAGGTCGGTGGCGTTGGGGTCTTGATGGCGTTCGCGGAAACGGGCGCCGGTTTCATTGGTCCACGGATCGTTGAACAGTACCGGAATTTCAATCAGCCGGGTTTGCAGGCGCATCGGCACCACCGCCAGGTCGGCTTCAAAGCCCTGCAAGGTGGCCAGCAGCACGTCAGGCGCAATGACGTCCGGGTCAAAGCGGATTTGGTAGGAAGCCGCACCCGGACAGATTTCGCTGATGCCGGCAATGCCGGCTTCGGAGAGGCGGCGGGTGATGCTCATGCCTTTGAAGAACGATTCGAGCGACATGTCTTCGCTGATTTCCACGAAGAGAAATTCATCGCCGCCGAAGGTGTAACGCAAACTCATGGGTTTCTCCTTTGGGGGTGTTCAGGTAGCCTCGGATGCGTGGTGAATCCAATTGCTTCAGTACCAGGCAGCAATGCCGTCATGGAGTCAGTGGATTCGCGATCGTCAGGCGTTTTCGTTTTGCTGTTGCTGCCAGTCTGCTACCCACGGCTCCAGCCAGCCGGTATGGAAATCGCCGGCCAATACCGATGCATCAACGGCCAGCGCCCGGTGCAAAGGCAGGGTGGTGTGCAAGCCTTCGATCCGGGTTTCGGCCAGTGCCCGCCGCAAACGGGCAAAGGCAGCCGGCCGGTCTTCGTCCCATACAATGATTTTGGCCAGCATGGAGTCGTAAAACGGCGGTACGCTGTAGCCTTCGAACAGCATGGAATCGGTACGTACGCCAAAACCGCCGCCCCATTGCAAATTGCTGACCGTGCCGATATTGGGCATAAAGTTGTTGGCCGGATTTTCGGCATTGATGCGGCACTCCAGCGCCGCCCCGCGGATGCGGATATCGGACTGTTGCCAACGCAGCGGCTCGCCGCCGGCAATCAGCAACATCTCACGGATCAGGTCGATGCCGGTGATCATTTCGGTGACCGGATGCTCCACCTGAATGCGGGTGTTCATTTCGATGAAGTAAAACGCCCCGCTCTCATCGTCGTAAAGATATTCCATGGTGCCGGCACCGCAATAGCCCACGCTCTCGGCCAGTGCCACGGCCGACGCACACAGCCGCTCGCGCACTTCTGAGGACAAGGCCGGAGAAGGTGCTTCTTCCAGCACTTTTTGGCGGCGGCGCTGCAAGGAACATTCGCGGTCGTACAAATGGATGGCCCGCCGGCCGTCGCCCAGAATCTGCACTTCGATGTGGCGCGCACGCGGAATAAAGCGCTCCAGATACATACCGTCATCGCCGAATGCGCCCAAACCTTCGCGCTGGGCTGCCTGAAAGGCGGCGGCAAAATCGGCGGCATTGTCCACCACCCGGATACCTTTGCCACCACCACCAGCCGCGGCCTTGATCATCAGCGGAAAGCCGATGTTTTCGGCGGCCACGGCGGCAGCCTCGGCATCACGCAGCACCCCGTCGCAGCCGGGCACCACCGGCACGCCGGCGGCTTGCGCCGTGGCGCGGGCCTGAGCCTTGTCGCCCATGCGCTCGATGGTGTCTGCATCTGGGCCGACAAACACCAAGCCGGCTTCGGTCACGGCACGGGCAAAGGCTGCGTTTTCGGCCAGAAAGCCGTAACCGGGATGCAATGCATCGGCTCGGCTATCGGTAGCGGCTTGCAGCAGGGCAGCCGCATTCAGGTAGCTTTTGGCCGCCTGGGCCGGGCCGATTTCTACCGCCTCATCCGCCAGCCGCACCGCCAGACTGTCTTTGTCGGCGCTGCTGTGGGCGGCGATGGTGTGGATACCCAATTCGCGGGCAGCACGGATGATGCGCACCGCAATTTCACCGCGATTGGCAATCAGCAAACGTTGGATAGGCATGGCTTATCCTTCCAGTACCGCGACCACTTGGCCGGCTTCCACGGCGTCACCGTCGGCCACTTCAAACGATACGATGGTGCCGCCTTCGTCGGCGGTCAGTTCACTGTATTGTTTCATCACTTCCACCAGACCGATTACCGCGCCGGCGGCAATGGTGTCGCCCACCTCGGCAAACGGCGGCGAATCGGGATCGGGTTTGCGGTAGAAGGTACCGGGCAACGGGCTGATGATGTCGATGGTGGCCATGATGTTTCTCCTTGTGCATAACGTACAGAATGGTTGCGAAGATGTGGTGAAGGTGCCGGCGGATGGCCGTTTGGTTGGTGGCTATCCGCAAAACCGGCGCTGTGCGATGTTTCAGGTAGCCTCAAAACGGTTGGTCACCGTAATGCCCTCGGCGGCCAAGGCGCGGCGGGTGGCTTCAATCAGAGCCAGTGCCCCCGGGGTGTCGCTGTGAATGCACACCGATTCAAACTCGATGTCCAGCCAGTCGCCTTCCACGGTTTTGACCCGGCCATTGATACAGGCTTCCAGTACCTTGTCGGCCACGGCTTGTGCATCCAGCGTACCGATGTTGCGGGTAAACACAATGCTGCCGCTGTTGTCGTAATGGCGGTCGCCATAAAATTCGCGCACGGTTTTGAGGCCGGCTTGCTGAGCCACACGGTAGGTGGCGGAAATATCCATGCAGAACAGATACAGTTCCGGATTCAGTTGCTGCACGGCTTCGACAAAGCGGGCCGACAGGTTTTCATCGGCCGCCAGCGTCATGTATAACGCGCCGTGCGGTTTGACATGCTGTACCGGCACATCGTGCAGGCGGGCAAACGCGGCCAGTGCACCCATCTGATAGACAATGTCGTTGATCAGTTCGGCATCGGCGGCATGGATGCGGCGGCGGCCAAAGCCGACCAGATCGCGGTAGCCCGGATGGGTGCCGATGCCGACACCGTGCTGCTTGGCCATCGCCACAGTGTGGTTCATGATGGACGGATCGCCAGCATGAAAGCCGGCGGCAATATTGGCCGAAGAAATCAGCGGCATGATCTGGTCGTCCACGCCGTCGCCGGCGCGCCAAATGCCGAAGCCTTCGCCCATGTCGGAATTGAGGTCTATCTGGGTTTTGCGCATCTTGGTTCTCCTCAGGCCGGATGGCCGACGCACAAGCCTAAAAGAAAACGGCCATCAAAAAAACTTTTATTTTTTGATGGCCTGATATCAAAAAAATTGATATGGTGCGCCGTCTGCCTTCCCGGCGGCAATCTTTGTGAATTGAGCAAATTATCACCGGCTTGGAATTGACATGAGCCAATTGGATTTTTCCACCCGTCATTTGCGTTATTTTGTCTGCACCGCCGAATTGGGGCAGATTTCGCAGGCGGCGCAACAACTGAACATTACCCAGTCGGCGGTGACGGCCGCCATCAAGGAGCTGGAAAACCGGCTGCAGGTGCGGCTGTTCGAACGCCATCCGGGCGGCATGGTGCTGACCCACGCCGGACGCCTGTTTCTGGATCATTGTGGCCAGATTCTCAACAGCGTGGCCGCCTGCCGCGATTTGGGGCATGGACAGGAAGACGTGCACGGCAAAATCAGGGTAGCCGCCAGTTACACGGTATTGGGCTATTTTTTGCCGTTTCACCTGCAACGGCTGGCTCAACTATACCCGAATCTGAAAATTCATCTGGTTGAACTGCCTCGTATAGCGATTGAACAGGGGCTGCTCGACGGCACGCTGGATATGGCGGTGCTGCTCAGTTCCAATGTCCATAATCCGCGATTGCGGGTGCATTCGTTTTTGGATTCCAAGCGGCATTTGTGGGTGGGGCCCGGCCATCACTTGCTACAACAGGCGCAGGTCGATTTTGACGATTTGCGCCGCGAGCCTTATATCATGTTGGATGTGGACGAATCGGCGGACACTACGCTGGCTTATTGGCGTGCAGCCGGTGCCGAGCCGCGGGTGGTGCTGCAAACCAGTTCGATTGAGGCGGTACGCAGCATGGTGGGCAATGGCAGCGGCATCAGCATTTTGTCGGACACCGTGTACCGGCCCTGGTCGCTGGAAGGGCGTAAAATCCACAAGATCACCTTGCAAAGCCCGGTACCGGCGATGAGTCTGGGCGTGGCTTGGCGCGCAGATCAGGATCTCAGCCCGGCGCAACGCCTGTTTTGCGATTATTTCATCCACCGGCTGGGGTAGGGGAAGCATAAAGATTGGCTGAGGTATTGAGACCGTTGCCAAAAACCATTTACGGCGTATTTGAAGCGTTGCCAGTTGGTACCCTTTGTATAGGGTATTGTTCGCCCGCTTGGCCTTTCTCTCTGTGATGCCTGCATTCGCGGCGTGGTCTATGCCTGGAACGGCATCCGCAACTGGGGCAAAGGCCTCGAATCAGACAATGCCCTGTCCGCAGGGGCATCTGCGGATATTTTTCACCATTTGCAGCCTGTTTGATTTGGCGCAACCGCTTTTCGGCAGACGGGTTCGAAAATGGCGGGGAACAAAGGAGGTTGGGTATGGTGACCGAAGGTTTTGTGATGGCCGCACCGATGGGGTTGCTGGCCGTGTTGGCGGCGCTGCCGATTCTGGCGTTTCTGCTCGGCTTGACTTGGTTGCGCCTGAAAGGCATCCATGCGGCGTTGTTGACCCTGGGACTGACATTGGTGCTGGCACTGGGCGTGTTCTCGCTGCCGAAGACGGCGGCGTTGGCGGCCGTGGTGCAGGGGCTGTGGCAAGGGGTATGGCCGATTGGCTACATCATTGTGATGGCGGTGTGGCTGTACAAACTGGTGCGCGCTTCGGGACAGTTCGAAATCATCAAGGGCAGCCTGATGATGGTGTCGGCCGATGCCCGCATCCAGTTGCTGCTGATTGCCTATTGCTTCGGTGCGTTTCTTGAAGGTGCCGCCGGCTTTGGTGTGCCGATCGCCATTTGCAGCGTGATGCTGGTGGCGCTGGGGTTTGCGCCGCTGCAGGCGGCGATGTTGTGCCTGATTGCCAATGCCGCATCCGGTGCCTTCGGGGCGGTGGGGATTCCGGTCGCCATCATCGACAGCTTCCATCTGGACGGAGTGAGTTCGATGGACGTTTCCCGCACCACCAACACCACATTGCCCTGGGTGGCCGGGGTGGTGCCGTTCTTGCTGGTGGCGCTTGTCGATGGTTGGCGCGGCATCCGCGAAACCTGGCCGGCACTGCTGCTGTGCGCGGCGGTGTTCATGCTCGGACAGATGGCGGTGACTTACTTCATGGGGCCGGAGTTGGCCGACATTGTGCCGCCATTGCTGGCCTTACTGGCACTGGCCCTGCTGTGCCTGGGCTGGCAGCCGGCACGGATCGTCCGGCTGGAAGCCGGAGAAGCGCGCAGCGTGCGGTATCGGCTGGCCGAGATTCTGTGGGCGTGGCTGCCGTTTCTGCTGCTCAGCGTGCTGGTCATCGTCTGGAGCCTGCCGGGTTTTCATGCCCTGTTTCAGGCCGGTGGTGCGCTGGCCTTCAGCCAAGGACATTGGCTGTTGTGGCAGGGCGCAGGGCAGTCGATCAGTCTCGACATCAGCCTGATCGGCGCTACCGGTACCGCCATCTTGCTCACCGTGCTCGGCAGCGGCTTGCTCGTACGCAAACATCTGCCTGCCGGCCAGATGCGGCGCGATTTGCAGGCCAGCCTGCGCGAGCTGTGGCTGCCGATCACCACCATCGGCTGCATTCTGGCGATTGCCAAACTCACCACCTATGCCGGCATGACCGAGGTATTGGGGCAGGCAGTGGCCGTGACCGGGCAGGCCTTCCCGCTGTTGGCGCCGGTGCTGGGCTGGGTGGGGGTGTTCATGACCGGTTCGGTGGTCAACAGCAATACCCTGTTTGCCCCGGTGCAGGTGGCCGTGGCCGAGCAGCTGAACCTGCCACCGGCGCTGCTGGTGGAGGCCAATACCGTCGGCGGCACCATGGCGAAGCTGGTTTCACCGCAATCCATCACCATTGCCACCGCCGCCGTTGGCTGTGCCGGACAGGAATCGTCCCTGCTGAAAATGACCCTGCGCTACAGCCTCGCCCTGCTGGCCTTTGTTTGCCTGTGGACAGGATGGCTGGCGTGGCGGGGGTAGATCGTTGCCGGCAGACCGGGTGAGACTTTTGCCAAAACCCCATCTGCGGCGCATTTGAAGTGTTGTGCGCTGCTCGCTCGCTTGTCTGTCGTGTGATGTGTCTGCACTCGCGGCCGCGGTCTATGTCTTGAACGGCATCCGAATCTGGAGGTTTTGCCGGGGTCCCGGGCAATCCATCGTGGCGGCCAACGGTTTTTTTGCCGCGGTGCGGAGGTGAAATGGGTGGTTGGTTTGTAAAGTTGCGTAATCCAACGGCCGGCTGGCGGGGTGCTGGATCACAAATCAAAACCATTTTTATTGTAGATGATTATTTATCCTGGAAAAATTTTCAGGCAGTCTGGTGTTGGCTAATAGCTATTTTTGATAATTATTTGTATTTTAAATTGTTTTTTTGAATGATGCCGGTGTGCTTGCTACAATGCGCACATCGGATTATGGCGGGTTGCAAACCGTTGGCCCGTCTGACTGCCCCTGTGACACCACACAAGACAAGGAAAAATATCATGGAAGGTAAAAAAACCGTTCTGGATTGCATCAACAAACTGTTGGCCGGCGAATTGGCCGCCCGTGACCAATATTTCATCCACTCGCGCATGTATGCCGAGTGGGGTTATGAAAAACTGCATGCGCGCATTGGTCACGAGATGGAAGACGAAACCGGCCATGCCAGCGATTTTATCCGCCGCATTCTGATGCTGGGCGGCACCCCGCAGATGGTGCCGGAAGCGATTACCGTGGGCAAAGATGTGCCGGAAATGCTGAAGCTGGATTTGGACACCGAACTGCGTGTGCGCCAGAACCTGAAAGACGCCATTGCGCTGTGCGAACGCGAACAGGACTATGTGACCCGCCAGCTGCTGGTGGCGCAACTGAAAGACACCGAAGAAGACCATGCCCACTGGCTGGAGCAGCAATTGCGCCTGATTGACGCCATGGGCCTGCAAAATTATCTGCAAAGCCAGGTTTGAGCCTGATGCACGATGAAAGGAAGCGAACATGCAAGGTGACCGCAAAGTAATCCAGGCCCTCAACCAAAACCTGGGCCTGCTGCTGATCAGCATCAACCAGTATTTTCTGCACGGCCGCATTTTGAAAAACTGGGGCTACAACGGTTTGGGCCACACCGTGTACAAACAGTCGATCCGCGAAATGAAAAGCGCCGATGATTTGATCGAACGCATTTTGCTGCTGGAAGGCCTGCCCAATTTGCAAGAATACGGCAAAGTGCTGGTCGGTGAGGACGTGGCCGAAATTCTGGCCTGCGACCTGAAATCGGAACAGGCCAAGCATGCGGCGCTGGTATCGGCGATTGCGGTGTGCGAAGCGGCGCAGGATTATGTGTCGCGTGACTTGCTGGAAGCCCAGAAGCACGAAAACGAAGAGTATTGGGACTGGTTGGAAACCCAGCAGGAACAAATGGCCGAAATGGGAGTGGCCAATTACCTGCAAAGCGCCGTCGGTCAAGACTGAGCCGCCGGATAGGGCTGCGGCGTATCCGATACGCCGCAGCCGCAAAAGGACACACAATAACACGACCAAGCGGGCGGGGATGAATCCCCGCCTTTTTTTATGGCCGGTATGCGTGCCGGGTTTCAGGCAGCCTGGGACCTTTGCCCAATACCCATCTGCGGCGAATTTCTTCGTTGTGCGCTGCTCGCTCGTTTGCCTAACGATAGGTTATGTCTGCACTCGCTGTGCTGCGACGCCTTGAACTTCATTCACATCTGGATATTTTGGCAAAGGTCTCAGCCTGAACAACCGTTTTACAAGCCCAGTGCATCGGCATGAAAGGCGAAATGGCTGTCGATGAAGCTGGCAATGAAGAAATAGCTGTGGTCATAGCCTTCGCGCAGATTGAACTGCAAACGAAAACCGGCGGCACGGGCGGCGGCGGCAAAGGTTTCCGGTTGCAACTGCTGCGGGTAGAAGTCATCGGCGCTGCCCTGGTCAATCAGCATCGGCAGGCGGTGTTCGGCCTGTGCCAGCAGATGGGTGCTGTC